>NZ_JBSWYH010000012.1:0-157462 GCF_056161025.1 Roseibium sp. AWQ4_254 | reverse complement strand
ACGAAGAGCTGCTTGAGCTGGTTGAAATGGAAATCCGCGAGCTGCTGTCTTCCTACGAGTTCCCGGGTGACGACATTCCGATCGTGAAGGGCTCTGCCCTTGCGGCTGTTGAAGACCGTGATGCGGCGATTGGCCGTGACGCGATCCGCGAGCTTATGGCGCAGGTTGACGACTACATCCCGACGCCTGAGCGTCCGAAGGATCAGCCGTTCCTGATGCCGATCGAAGACGTTTTCTCGATCTCCGGCCGCGGCACGGTTGTGACCGGCCGTGTTGAGCGCGGCATCATCACCGTTGGTGAAGAAGTCGAGATCGTCGGCATCAAGGACACTTCGAAGACGACGGTGACCGGCGTTGAAATGTTCCGCAAGCTGCTGGACAGCGGCGAAGCGGGCGACAACATCGGTGCGCTGATCCGCGGCGTTGGCCGTGAAGATGTTGAGCGTGGCCAGGTTCTGTGCAAGCCGGGTTCTGTGACCCCGCACACGAAGTTCAAGGCTGAAGCCTACATCCTGACGAAGGAAGAGGGGGGCCGTCACACGCCGTTCTTCACCAACTACCGTCCGCAGTTCTACTTCCGTACGACGGACGTGACGGGTGTTGTGTCTCTGCCGGAAGGTACGGAAATGGTGATGCCGGGCGACAACGTCTCTGTGGACGTTGAGCTGATCGTGCCGATCGCCATGGAAGAAGGCCTGCGCTTCGCGATCCGCGAAGGTGGCCGTACCGTCGGCGCCGGCGTCGTCGCATCCATCATCGAATAATCGACAGCCGGGCCTGCCGGCGCAGCTTATGGTTTGAGCGGGCAGGCCCGCAGTCTTATTGGGAACAATAACAATGAACGGTCAGAATATCCGGATCCGCCTCAAGGCGTTTGACCACCGTATTCTCGACGCCTCCACCAAGGAGATCGTCAATACGGCCAAGCGGACCGGTGCTCAGGTACGGGGTCCCGTGCCGCTGCCGACGCGGATCGAGAAGTACACCGTGCTTCGCGGACCGCATATCGATAAGAAAAGCCGCGATCAGTTCGAGATGCGGACGCATAAGCGTCTTCTCGACATCGTTGATCCGACGCCCCAGACGGTGGACGCGCTCATGAAGCTCGACCTTGCCGCTGGTGTCGACGTCGAGATCAAGCTCTAAGGCGGGGTCAAGGGGACACATCATGCGTTCTGGAGTGATCGCTCAGAAAGTGGGCATGACCCGCATCTACAACGATGCAGGCGAGCATGTTCCGGTCACGGTTCTGCGGCTGGAAAATTGCCAGGTGGTTGCCCACCGGACTGACGAAAAGAATGGATACACGGCGCTGCAGCTCGGCGCGGGTACCCGTAAAGTTAAGAATACGCCGAAAGCACTGCGTGGGCACTTTGCTGTTGCAAAGGTCGAGCCGAAGCGGACAGTGGCCGAGTTCCGCGTTTCCGCGGACAACATGATCGACGTGGGAGCGGTTTTGACCGCTGACCATTATGTCGAGGGCCAGTTCGTGGATGTCACGGGCACGTCGATCGGTAAGGGGTTTGCCGGTGCGATGAAGCGCCACAACTTCGGTGGTGGACGCGCAACCCACGGTAACTCGATCTCGCACCGTTCACACGGTTCAACGGGTCAGTGTCAGGATCCGGGCCGTGTGTTCAAGGGCAAGAAAATGGCCGGTCATATGGGCGATGCCCGCGTGACCACGCAGAACCTGAAGGTTGTGCGCACTGATGTTGAGCGTGGCCTGATCATGGTCGAGGGTTCTGTTCCGGGCGCCAAGGGCGGCTGGATCCTGGTCCGCGACGCGATCAAAAAGGCGCTGCCGGACAATGTTCCGGTTCCGGGTGCTTTCAAGGCGTCCGAAGCGACTGAGGCTGCCGGGAAGGAGAGTGAGTGATGGAACTCCAGGTCAAGACCCTAGAAGGTGGGGCGGCCGGTTCGATCACGGTGTCTGACGAGATCTTTGGTCTCGAGCCGCGCACCGATTTGATCCACCGTGTGGTGCGCTGGCAGCTTGCCAAGCGCCAGGCGGGCACCCACAAGACGCTGCAGCGGTCTGAAATCTCCGGCACGACGAAAAAATTCGTCCGCCAGAAGGGTTCGGGCGGTGCACGTCACGGCAACAAGAAAGCCCCGCAGTTTCGCGGTGGTGGCAAGGCCTTCGGCCCGGTCGTGCGCGACCACGGCCATGACCTGCCGAAAAAGGTCCGTGCCCTCGGCCTGAAACACGCATTGTCCGCGAAAGCCAAGGCCGACAGCCTGGTGGTTGTGGAAGATGCGAAAGCAGCCGAAGCCAAGACCAAGGCTCTGAAAACGCAGCTCGGGAAGCTTGGGCTGACCAGCGCCCTGGTCATCGATGGTGCGGAACTTGACAACAACTTCGCACTGGCCTCGCGCAACATCCCCCATGTGGATGTGCTGCCGGTTCAGGGCATCAACGTCTACGACATCCTGCGGGCCAACACGCTTGTGTTGACCAAGGCTGCGGTGTCCGCACTTGAGGAGCGCTTTAAATGAGCAAACTTCCTCACTACGACAAGATCGTCGGCCCGGTGATCACCGAAAAGTCGACGATGGCTTCTGAAGAGAACAAGGTTGTCTTCAAGGTTGCCAATGACGCAACCAAGCCGGAAATCAAGGCCGCTGTCGAAGCTCTGTTCGGCGTCAAGGTCACGGCAGTGAACACCCTGGTCCGCAAGGGCAAGGTGAAGCGCTTCCGCGGACGTCTTGGCCGCCAGTCCGACTTCAAGAAGGCCGTCGTTACGCTGCAGGAAGGTCACGCTATCGACGTGACCACCGGGCTCTGAGACGGGGACTAGAAAATGGCACTTAAGACATTCAACCCGACGTCCCCAGGCCGCCGTCAGCTGGTTCAAGTTGACCGCTCCGGCCTCTGGAAGGGCAAGCCGGTCAAGACCCTGACCGAAGGCCTTTCCAAGAAGGGCGGCCGCAACAACACCGGCCGTCTGACGTCTCCGAACCGTGGTGGCGGTCACAAGCGGTCCTACCGTCTTGTTGACTTCAAGCGCCGCAAGTGGGACGTGCCGGCAACGGTCGAGCGTCTGGAATACGATCCGAACCGGACCGCATTCATTGCGCTGATCCGCTATGAAGATGGCGAGCTGAGCTACATTCTGGCGCCGCAGCGCCTTGCGGCTGGCGACACCGTCATTGCCGGTGCAAATGTGGACGTGAAGCCGGGCAATGCGGCGCCGCTGTCCAGCATTCCTGTCGGCACGATTGTGCACAACATTGAGCTTAAGCCGGGCAAGGGCGCCCAGATCGCCCGTTCTGCCGGTGCGTTTGTTCAGATTGTTGGCCGTGACCAGGGGTACACCACGCTGCGTCTGATGTCTGGCGAACAGCGCCGGGTTCTGGGGACCTGCATGGCCTCCATCGGTGCTGTGTCCAACCCGGACCACGGCAACGTGAACCTCGGCAAGGCAGGCCGTTCCCGCTGGCTTGGCATCCGCCCGCATACGCGCGGTGTTGCCATGAACCCGATCGACCACCCGCATGGTGGTGGTGAAGGCCGGACCTCCGGCGGTCGTCATCCGGTTACCCCCTGGGGCAAACCGACCAAAGGCAAGCGCACGCGGCGCAACAAGCAGACTGATAAGTTTATCGTCCGCAGCCGCCACGCGCGTAAGAAGTAAAGGACAGGATCGTGGCACGTTCGATCTGGAAAGGTCCGTTTGTCGACGGGTATCTGCTGAAGAAAGCGGACAAGGTCCGTGAGTCCGGCCGGAACGAGGTCATCAAGACCTGGAGCCGCCGCTCAACGATCCTCCCGCAGTTCGTCGGTTTGACTTTCGGCGTCTATAACGGTCAAAAGCACGTTCCGGTGCTTGTGTCTGAAGAGATGATTGGTCACAAGTTCGGTGAATTTTCGCCGAGCCGGACCTATTACGGACACGGCGCCGACAAGAAGGCGAAGAGGAAGTAACGATGGGCAAGCCGAAGCGTGAGCGGACGCTCGCTGACAATGAGGCCCGGGCAATGACCCGCATGCTGCGCATTTCTCCGCGCAAGCTGAACCTCGTTGCGGCTTCGATCCGTGGCAAAAAGGTCGGTTCCGCGATTGCGGACCTGACATTCTCCCGTAAGCGCATCGCGCATGACGTCAAGAAGACCTTGATGTCTGCCGTTGCGAACGCGGAAAACAATCACGACCTGGACATCGACAACCTGGTGGTTGCCGAAGCTCATGTTGGCAAGGCATTTGTCATCAAGCGGTTCCAGGCCCGTGCACGCGGCCGGGTTGGCCGGATCGAGAAGCCGTTCTCGAACCTGACCATCGTCGTGCGCGAAGTTGAGGAGACTGCCTGATGGGACATAAAGTAAACCCGATCGGCATGCGCCTCGGGATCAACCGCACCTGGGACTCCCGCTGGTATGCGAACAAGAACGAATACGGCGATCTTCTGCACGAAGATTTCCGCATCCGTGAGTTCCTTCTGAAGGAACTGAAGCAGGCTGCTGTCTCTAAGGTCGTGATCGAGCGTCCGCACAAGAAATGCCGTGTGTCCATCCATTCCGGCCGTCCGGGTGTGGTCATTGGCAAGAAGGGTGCGGATATTGAGCGCCTTCGCAAGAAGATCGCCGATATCACGAATTCGGAAGTGCATCTCAACATTGTTGAAGTGCGCAAGCCGGAGATCGACGCGACGCTTGTTGCCGCTTCGATCGCTCAGCAGCTGGAACGCCGTGTTGCTTTCCGCCGCGCCATGAAGCGGGCCGTTCAGTCTGCCATGCGTCTTGGCGCCCAGGGCATCCGGATCAATTGTGGCGGCCGCCTCGGCGGTGCGGAAATTGCGCGTATCGAATGGTACCGTGAAGGCCGCGTGCCGCTTCACACTCTGCGGGCCGACATCGATTACGGTGTTGCCAGTGCGCATACCGCTTATGGCGTGTGCGGTGTCAAGGTCTGGATCTTCAAGGGTGAAATTCTGGAGCATGACCCGATGGCGTCCGAACGCCGTGCAACGGCTGCTTCCGAAGGTAACCAGGGTGATCGCGGCGGACGCCGGGATCGGGGCCGCGAGCGCGCAGCTTAAACAAAGCTGCCTGCCGCTCGTAAGATAAGAAAGACGAGAGAAGAACGATGCTGCAACCGAAGCGCACAAAGTTCCGCAAGCAGCACAAAGGCCGCATCCACGGCTTGTCGAAGGGAGGCACTGACCTCAACTTCGGCGCATTCGGTCTGAAGGCTATGGAGCCGGAGCGTGTGACTGCACGTCAGATCGAAGCGGCCCGTCGTGCTATGACCCGTCACATGAAGCGTGCGGGTCGTGTTTGGATCCGTATCTTCCCGGACCTGCCGGTTTCCTCGAAGCCTGCCGAAGTCCGCATGGGTAAGGGTAAAGGGTCTCCGGATTACTGGGCTTGCCGAGTCAAGCCGGGCCGGATCATGTTTGAAATCGACGGTGTGCCGGAAGACGTGGCCCGTGAAGCCATGCGTCTTGCTGCCGCCAAGCTGCCGATCAAATGCCGTTTCGTTCAGCGTATCGGCGAGTAAGGCAGGCGAGGAGTTAAGCCATGAAGGCGACCGATGTACGGGCTAAGACCCTCGACGAGCTCCGCAGTGAGCTTGAAGGCCTGAAGAAAGAGCAGTTCAACCTGCGCTTCCAGAAGGCCACGGGTCAGCTTGAAAACACTGCGCGTGTGCGGCAGATCCGCCGTGACATTGCGCGTATCCAGACGATCATGCGCGAGAAGCGCGTGACGGCGAACGCTTAAGGAGACGGCCATGCCGAAGCGTATCCTGCAAGGCACCGTTGTCAGCGACGCCAATGACAAGACGGTGACGGTGAATGTGGAGCGCCGCTTCACGCACCCGCTTTTGAAGAAGACTGTGCGCCGGACCAAGAAGTACCGGGCACATGACGAAAGCAACCAGTACAAGGTTGGCGACTCTGTTCAGATCGAAGAGTGCGCGCCGATTTCGAAAAACAAGCGTTGGACCGTGGTCGCCGAGTGACCCGGCTCCCCGTTTGGTGAGTACCAGGCGCCCGTGACCCGGGCGCCTAAAGATCATCCTGACGGCGGCCAGCCGCAGGCAGGATGTAGGAACATCTGAGAGCTGATCATTTTGGTGTCATGTGGGATCCACATGAGGGCAGGGTGATCGAGAAGAACAAGGCAGCCAGTCATGATTCAGATGCAAACAAACCTCGACGTCGCGGATAATTCCGGCGCCCGTCGTGTCATGTGCATCAAAGTGCTCGGCGGCTCCAAGCGCAAATACGCCCAGGTCGGAGACATCATCGTTGTGTCCGTCAAAGAGGCTATTCCGCGGGGCCGCGTCAAAAAGGGCGACGTGATGAAGGCTGTCGTCGTGCGCACGGCAAAGGATATCCGCCGTCCCGATGGCAGCGTGATCCGGTTCGACCGCAATGCGGCCGTGCTGGTCAACAACAACAAGGAGCCGGTCGGCACCCGTATTTTCGGTCCGGTGCCGCGTGAACTCCGCGCAAAGAACCATATGAAGATCATTTCGCTCGCGCCGGAGGTGCTCTGATGGCTGCGAAAATTAAAAAAGGCGATACGGTGATTGTGCTGACCGGTCGTGACAAGGGCAAGTCCGGCGAAGTCATCAAGGTGATGCCGTCCGACAACAAGGCTCTGGTCCGCGGGATCAACATGGTCCGCCGCCACCAGAAACAGACCCAGACGCAGGAAGCTGGCATCGTGTCCAAAGAGGCGCCGATCCACCTGTCCAACATCTCGCTCGCCGATCCGAAAGACGGCAAGCCGAGCCGCGTCGGGTTCAAGCTGCAGGACGATGGCACCAAGGTTCGTGTCGCCAAGCGTTCGGGAGACCTGATCGATGGCTGAGACCACTTACGTGCCGCGTCTTAAGACGCATTACGATGAAGTCGTGCGCAAGCAGCTTCTCGAAAAATTCCAGTACAAGAACGTCATGCAGGTTCCGCAGCTGGAAAAGATCGTTCTGAACATCGGTGTCGGTGAGGCTGTTGGCGATTCCAAGAAAGCCCGCACCGCGGCTGAAGACCTGGCGGCGATTGCCGGTCAGAAGCCGGTGATCACCAAGGCGAAAAAATCCATCGCGACCTTCAAAGTCCGCGAAGGCATGCCGCTGGGTGCCAAGGTGACCCTGCGCCGCCAGCAGATGTTCGAATTCATGGACCGTCTGATCACCATCGCGCTGCCGCGCGTGCGTGACTTCCGGGGCCTGAATCCGAAGAGCTTCGACGGTCGCGGCAACTACGCCATGGGCATCAAGGAGCACATCGTGTTCCCGGAAATCGAGTACGACAAGGTCGACCAGATCTGGGGCATGGACGTGATCGTTTGCACCACGGCGCCGACCGATGACGAGGCGCGCGAGCTTCTGCGCGCGTTCAACTTCCCGTTCACGAAGTAACGGGCAAGGAAGGGAACGACGATGGCGAAGAAAAGCGCAGTCGAAAAAAACAAGCGCCGCGAGAAGCTTGTCAAGAAATACGCTGAGAAGCGCGCCGCGCTGAAGGCAATGGCTAAAGATGAGAGCCTGTCTTTGGAAGAGCGTTACAATGCCCGCCTTAAGCTGGCGAAACTGCCGCGGAACTCCGCGCCGAACCGCGTTCGCAACCGTTGCGAAGTGTCCGGCCGTCCGCGCGGTTTTTACCGCAAGCTGAAGATGTCGCGTATTGCGCTTCGTGAACTGGGTTCCCTGGGCAAGATCCCGGGCCTGGTCAAGTCGAGCTGGTAAGGAGAAACTCCGATGGCAATTTCTGATCCGTTGGGGGATATGCTGACCCGCATTCGCAACGCGCAGATGCGTCGCAAGAACAAGGTCAGCTCACCAAATTCCAAATTGCGTGCACATGTACTTGATGTGCTTGCAAAAGAGGGGTACATCCGTGGCTACACCACGGTTGACTACGAGGGCGGCAAGTCCGAGTTGGAAATCGAACTGAAGTATTTCGACGGGGAACCGGTCATCCGCACGATTGAGCGGGTATCCAAGCCGGGCCGCCGCGTGTACTCGTCGGTGAAAAACATCCCGCATGTCTCTAATGGCCTGGGCGTGTCGATCATTTCGACTCCGCGCGGTGTCATGAGCGACCATCAAGCGCGGGAAGAAAATGTAGGTGGTGAGGTTCTTTGCCGCGTCTTCTGATGCGGCATCCTCGCTTTTAAACAACGACAAGGTTGGTCATATGTCTCGAATTGGCAAAAAGCCAGTCCCCGTGCCAAGCGGGGTAACGGCATCGATCGACGGTCAGACGGTTACGATCAAGGGCCCGAAAGGCGAAAAGTCTTTCGTGCTCAATGATCTTGTTCTGGCCGAAATGACGGATGACGGGATCAAAATCGATCCGCGCAACAATTCCAAGCCGGCCCGCTCCATGTGGGGTATGAGCCGTACGATGGTTTCTAACCTGATCACAGGGGTGACCGACGGGTTTAAAAAGGACCTGGCAATCACCGGTGTCGGGTATCGTGCCCAGGTCCAGGGCCAGAACCTTCAGCTGGCGCTTGGTTTCTCGCATGACGTTGTCTATCCGATCCCGGACGGCATCGATATCAAATGCCCGAAACCCACGGAAATCAGCATCTCCGGCACTGACAAACAGCGTGTCGGCCAGGTTGCTGCTGAAATCCGCGAATTCCGCCCGCCGGAGCCCTATAAGGGCAAAGGCGTTCGTTATGCAGACGAATTCATCGTCCGCAAAGAAGGCAAGAAGAAGTAACGGACCATAGATCATGGCGAATAGCAAACAAGCTTTCGAACGCCGCCGCGATCGCGTGCGCCGTTCGATCAGGAAAGCCGCTGGCGGACGTCCGCGCCTTTCCATCTTCCGCTCGTCGAAGCAGATCTACGCCCAGATCATTGACGATGCGAAGGGGTACACAATTGCCTCTGCTTCAACGATCGAAAAAGATCTCAAGGGCAGCCTGAAAACGGGCGCCGACGTTGCAGCAGCTGCTGCCGTTGGCAAGCTTGTCGCAGAGCGGGCAGTTGCCGCTGGCGTCAAGCAGGTCGTGTTCGACCGGGGCGGGTACATGTATCACGGGCGCGTCAAAGCGCTGGCCGATGCAGCCCGCGAAGGTGGACTTGAATTCTGACCAGCGCCCGTTGGCGCTCTTAAGAACGGAAGACGTATAAAATGGCGAGACAGGAAAATCGCGATCGCGAAGAGCGAGACAGCGAATTCGTCGACAAGCTCGTTCACATCAACCGCGTGGCAAAAGTGGTCAAGGGTGGCCGCCGGTTCGGCTTCGCAGCACTTGTTGTGGTTGGTGACCAGAAGGGCCGTGTCGGCTTCGGTCATGGCAAGGCACGTGAAGTGCCGGAAGCCATCCGGAAAGCAACAGAAGCTGCAAAGCGCACCATGATCCGTGTGCCGCTGCGCGAAGGCCGGACCCTCCACCACGATGTGGAAGGCCGTCACGGCGCAGGCAAGGTTCTGCTGCGAGCAGCCCCGGCCGGTACCGGGATCATCGCAGGTGGCCCGATGCGTGCCGTCTTCGAAACGCTTGGCGTTCAGGATGTTGTGGCAAAGTCCCTCGGGACGTCGAACCCGTACAACATGGTTCGTGCCACCTTCGCCGCCTTGAAGAAGGAAGACAGCCCGCGCTCCGTCGCTGCCCGCCGTGGCTTGAAGGTCTCTGTGCTGCAGTCTCGGCGTCGTGATAACAACGAAGAGGCGGCTCCGGCTGCCGCTGAGGCTTGACCTTGGCGGCTCCGGCCCCCAGCTGAGAGAGGGTAGGTTCCATGGCGAACACCGAAAAGACTGTTACGGTCGAACAGATCGGCAGCCCGCTGCGCCGTCCGAAGGACCAGCGCGCGACGCTCATCGGTCTCGGCCTGAACAAGATGCACCGCCGCGCGACACTGAAGGATACTCCTGAAGTGCGCGGCATGATCAATAAGGTTCAGCATCTCGTTCGCGTCGTCGAAGACAACGCATAAGGACGGGGTGAGGAGAAACAACATGAAGCTCAACGAACTTCAGGACAACGAAGGTGCCGTCAAGGACCGCACCCGTGTTGGCCGCGGCATCGGGTCCGGCAAGGGCAAGACCGGTGGCCGTGGTGTCAAGGGGCAGAAATCCCGGTCCGGCGTTGCTATCAAAGGCTTTGAAGGCGGCCAGATGCCGCTTCACCGCCGTTTGCCGAAGCGCGGCTTCACGAACATCTTTGCCAAGGACTACAACACCGTGTCCGTTGGCCGTGTTCAAAAAGCAATTGATGCAGGCAAGCTGAATGCGTCGGAGGCAGTTACCGTCGAAGCGCTCAAGGCAGCCGGCGTTGTCAAAAGGGTCCGTGACGGTGTGCGCATCGTTGCCAACGGTGAACTCACCGCGGCAGTGACCTTTGAAGTTGCCGGTGCCTCCAAGGGCGCTGTGGCAGCAATCGAAAAAGCGGGCGGCAAGGTTGCCGTTCTGGGAGCTCAGGCTTAACAGCCTGGGCTTTTCCCATTTGTCAGCAAGTATTCTGACCGGAGTAGGGCATGGCATCGGCCGCCGAGCAACTGGCGTCAAATCTCAATTTCTCAGCTTTCGCCAAGGCTGAAGAACTCAAAAAGCGCATCTGGTTCACGCTGGGGGCGCTTTTGGTTTATCGACTGGGCACTTACATTCCGATGCCCGGTATCAATCCGGTGGCCTTTGCGCAGGCCTTCGACCAGGCCCAATCCGGGATTCTGGGCATGTTCAACATGTTCGCGGGCGGAGCGGTTGGCCGGATGGCCATTTTCGCGCTCGGGATCATGCCGTATATCTCCGCATCCATCATCATGCAGCTCATGACGACCGTTGTGCCGTCTTTGGAGCAGCTGAAGAAGGAAGGCGAGCAGGGCCGCAAGGTCATCAACCAGTATACCCGTTACGGAACCGTGGTGTTGGCCATGTTCCAGGCCTATGGCATCGCCGTCGGACTGGAGTCGGCCGCCAATGTTGTGACCGACCCGGGCTGGTTCTTCCGTGCCTCCACCGTGATCACCCTTGTGGGCGGCACCATGTTCCTGATGTGGCTCGGGGAGCAAATCACCTCGCGCGGCATCGGCAACGGTATTTCGCTGATCATTTTTGCCGGGATCGTCGCCGGGCTTCCGGCCGCGGTCGTTCAGACCCTTGAGCTGGGCCGTCAGGGCTCTCTGGCTACCTGGATCATTCTGACCGTGATCGTTCTGGCCGTGGTCGTCATTGCGTTCATCGTGTTCATGGAGCGGGCGCAGCGCCGGCTGCTGATTCAGTATCCGAAGCGGCAGATGGGCAACCGCATGTTTGAGGGCAACACCTCGTTCCTGCCTCTGAAGCTCAACACTGCCGGTGTGATCCCGCCGATCTTTGCGTCCTCGCTTCTGCTGGTTCCGGCCACGCTTGCCGGCTTCGGGCAAGGCACGGGCAATGAATGGCTGACCTATATCACTGCGGCGCTTGGTCACGGGCAGCCCCTGTTCATGGTCTTTTATGCGGCCATGATCATCTTCTTCTGTTTCTTCTATACGGCGATCGTGTTCAACCCGAGTGACACGGCCGATAACCTTAAGAAACATGGTGGTTTTATCCCGGGTATCCGTCCGGGCGAACGGACGGCTGAATATATAGACAAGGTCCTCACGCGTATCACGGTTGTGGGCGCGATCTATATCACCATCGTTTGTCTATTACCCGAATTCCTCATTTCGGCGACTGGCGTTCCGTTCTATTTCGGAGGAACCTCTTTGCTGATCGTTGTCAGTGTGACCATGGACACGGTATCCCAGATCCAGGGCCATCTGCTTGCGCATCAGTATGAGGGGCTGGTGAAAAAAGCTAAATTGAGGGGGAAACGCCGATGAGGCTGATACTGGTAGGACCGCCGGGCGCAGGGAAGGGAACGCAGGCCACACGCCTCGTTGCGAAATACGGCATTCCCCAGCTCTCAACCGGTGACATGCTGCGTGCGGCCGTTGCCGCGCAGACCCCGGTCGGGGTGAAAGCCAAGGAAGTGATGGATTCGGGTGGTCTGGTGTCGGACGAAATTGTCGTCGGCATCATCCGGGACCGGATCTCGGAAGCAGATGCCAGGAACGGGTTCATTCTCGACGGCTTCCCGCGCACGATCGCCCAGGCCGAGGCGCTGGACGAGATGCTCAAGGATAGCGGCCTGAAGTTGAATGGCGTTCTGGAGCTTCGGGTCGACCAGACCAAACTGGTGGACCGGATCATCAAGCGGGCGGAAGACGCCAAGGCGGCCGGTGAGGCTGTGCGCAAGGATGACGACCCTGAGGTCTTCAAGCAACGCCTTGAGGCTTACAACCGGGATACGGCTGTTGTTGTGCCGTATTACGAGAAAACCGGTCTGCTTTCGGTCGTTGACGGCATGCAGTCTATTGACGATGTGTCAGCGTCCATAGAAAGCGTTCTTCAGGGACTTGACGAGAAGGTTTAAGAGCGGTAAAGGACCCGCTCTGTCAAAAAGTTTAGCCGGTTCCATGCAAATGGGACCGGCATTCTCTGTGCCGGGTGCTTCCCGGCATATTCGTACCCGCAAGGGCCGGCCTCCACCGGACGCGGGCATTCGCAATAGCGCTCTTCCACCTGGCTGGCGCTCAACACATGGAGACAAACGTGGCACGTATTGCTGGCGTTAACATCCCGACGAACAAGCGCGTTGTGATCGCGCTTCAGTATATTCACGGCATCGGCGCGAAATTCGCGCAGGAAATCATCGAGAAGAACAACATCGATGCAGCCCGCCGTGTCAACGAGCTTTCCGACGCAGAAGTGCTGTCCATCCGCGAAACCATCGACCGCGATTACCTCGTGGAAGGGGACCTTCGCCGTGAGACGGCAATGAACATCAAGCGTCTGATGGACCTTGGCTGCTACCGCGGCCTGCGTCACCGCCGCGGCCTGCCGGTCCGTGGTCAGCGGACGCACACGAACGCCCGTACCCGCAAGGGTCCGGCGAAACCGATCGCTGGTAAGAAGAAATAACCATCGCACCGCGATTGGTGGTGGAGCTGCCGGAATTACGGCAGTGACGAGATCAAAACAAGGATAACAGAATGGCTAAAGACACGACGCGCGTGCGTCGCCGCGAACGCAAGAACATCTCTTCTGGCGTTGCGCATGTGAACTCCACGTTCAACAACACGATGATCACGATTACCGACGCTCAGGGCAATGCAATCTCCTGGTCGTCCGCTGGTGCGCTTGGCTTCAAGGGCTCCCGTAAGTCCACGCCCTATGCTGCACAGGTTGCTGCCGAAGACGCTGCCAAGAAGGCCGCTGAACACGGCATGCGCACTCTGGAAGTTGAAGTCCGTGGCCCGGGTTCCGGCCGTGAATCCGCATTGCGTGCGTTGCAGGCTGCCGGTTTCCTGATCACGTCCATCCGTGACGTGACGCCGATTCCGCACAATGGCTGCCGTCCGCGCAAGCGCCGCCGCGTCTAAGGCTTTCCGGCTTTAGGTACCTGTTTCTCCAAATGGCAAAGAATGGCCCGGACCTTGAAGAACCGGGCGGGATAGCCGAAGGGACGAAAACGTGACCATTCAGAAAAACTGGCAAGAACTGATCAAGCCGACCAAACTCGAGATCAAGCCGGGTCAGGACCCGCGCTTTCTGGCAACCGTTGTTGCCGAGCCTCTTGAGCGTGGCTACGGTCTGACACTCGGCAACGCTCTGCGCCGCATTCTGCTGTCTTCCCTGCAAGGGGCGGCGGTGACGGCTGTGCAGATCGATGGCGTTCTGCACGAGTTCTCGTCGATCCCGGGCGTGCGCGAAGACGTTACCGACATTGTTCTGAACATCAAGGAAATTGCCATCCGTATGGATGGCGAAGGCCCCAAGCGCATGGTTGTGCGCAAACAGGGCCCGGGCGTTGTGACGGCCGGTGATATTCAGACGGTTGGCGATGTGGAAGTGCTCAACCCGGACCTGGTGCTCTGCACGCTTGATGAAGGCGCTGAAATCCGCATGGAATTCACCGTCAACACGGGCAAGGGCTACCATTCTTCCGACCGGAACCGTCCGGAAGATGCACCGATCGGCCTGATCCCGGTCGACAGCCTGTATTCCCCGGTCAAGAAGGTCTCCTACAAGGTGGAAAACACCCGTGAAGGCCAGGTTCTTGATTACGACAAGCTGACCCTGACCGTTGAAACCGACGGCTCCGTCAAGCCGGATGATGCGGTGGCTTTTGCCGCACGCATTCTGCAGGATCAGCTGTCCATCTTCGTCAACTTTGAAGAGCCGCAGCGCGAAGTCGCCGAGGACACCGTCCCGGAACTGGCGTTCAACCCGGCGCTCTTGAAGAAAGTCGACGAGCTGGAACTGTCTGTCCGGTCTGCAAACTGCCTGAAGAACGACAATATCGTGTATATTGGCGATCTCATCCAGAAGACCGAAGCGGAAATGCTGCGGACGCCGAATTTCGGCCGCAAGTCGCTCAACGAGATCAAGGAAGTGCTCGCCCAGATGGGTCTCCATCTCGGCATGGAAGTGGCCAACTGGCCGCCTGAGAACATCGACGATCTGGCCAAGCGCTACGAAGACCATCAATACTAAGGGACGTACGCGTCCCAAGAGCATCCAACCGTCTTGACGGCGCAAACAGGGTGCTCGCCGACGAAGGAACAGGGCAATTTTCTAGTTTCAGGCGTTCAGACCTGGAAATGAATTGCTCTTCAGGATCAACCGGGCAAGTGCTCACAGGACAAGAGCAGACTGCCTGACAGACAAAGGAGAGGGCCATGCGCCACGGGAAATCCGGCCGCAAGCTCAACCGGACCTCTAGCCACCGCAAGGCTATGTTCGCGAATATGGCAGCATCGCTGATCAAGCATGAACAGATCGTGACGACGCTGCCGAAGGCCAAGGAAATGAAGCCGATCATCGACAAGCTCATCACTCTGGGCAAGCGCGGTGATCTCCATGCACGCCGCCAGGCCATTTCGCAGATTCGCGACACGGCCATGGTTGCCAAGCTGTTCGAAACGCTCGGCGCGCGTTACAAGGACCGCAACGGCGGGTATTCACGGGTTCTCAAAGCCGGTTTTCGTCATGGTGACAACGCTGCCATGGCTGTGATCGAGCTGGTTGACCGGGATCCGGAAGCACGCGGTGCTGAAGACCGCGCACGCGCTGAAGCTGAAGAAGTGGCGGAAACCGCAGCGTAATTTAATTTGCCATTGGCAAAAAATATCAGAAGCGGGCCCCTGGCCCGCTTTTTTTGTGCCTCTATCTTGAACCTAAGCGACTGGTTTTAATTCATAAAATTGAAACTTACGATTATCATTGGATTAAGAAATTTTACCTAGGTTCCCTTCCAGCATTGCAATCGGCTTTCGATAGGGTTGGGAGAATCTAGTGTCCAAACGGTCGTCTTCTTCTGGAAAGAAGTTATCCTCATTCCGGCTTTCCTTTGTGATTCCCGCGTTGATGATTTTCATTACGTTTGCTGCCTGCGCGGCGGTCGGGGTCATTGGCTATCTCAACGGTAAGGACGGGTTGCGCAAAATGGCGGAAGCGGAACTTGGGATGGTGATCACCGCCCGGTCCGCGCTTCTGGATAGCAAGCTGAAAGCCGCAGAAGGCGAAATTGGCACCCTTGCCTCCAACGTGGCTGATCCGCTGAACAGGCTCGGCCAAGCGTCGCTCAATCTGGATCGGGAACAAAACGATATTCTGACCTATTTCCAGGCCCCGTCTGACCGGGCTGAGCGGGCCGCGCTTGCGGGCAGTGATCAGAAGACCATGTATGCTTGGCGCCATTCCGAAGCGCACCCGGCGATCTACAACGTCTGGAAGAACAGCGGCTACGCGGATATCTACCTGATCGACAAGTCCGGCCTGGTGCTCTACACGGTGACCAAGGGCGGTGAGTTTCTGAAAAGGCTCGGCGACAACAACAACCCGGCCAACGGAACCGGCCTGGATCAGGTGTTCAAGAATTCCATCGGTCTGGACGAAGGTCAGCTTTCGGTGACCTCCTTTGCCAAATATGCTCCGGCTGGCGGCGAAGCCTCCCTGTTCCTCGGTGCGCCGGTTTTCCTCAATTCCTTCGGTCAGAAAGAGCTGAACGGCGTCGTTGCAGTCCGGCTTGATTCCGGGTTCCTCGACAAGGTGGTCTCCAGCCGCAAGGATCTAGGGCAGACCGGCCAGGTCTATGTGGTTGGCGAGGGGGGCAAGGTGCTCAGCGACAAGCCGCTGGCCTCCGGTCCGACCTCCCTGGTCGAAACTGCGTCCGCTGCGCCGGTACTGGAGGCGCTCAAGGGCACAGAAGAGGCCGGTATCGTCAAAGGCGAGGACGGTGTATCCGATCTCATGGTGGCCCGTCCGCTTCAGTTCCGGGGGCAGACCTGGGCCGTGGTTGCTGAAAAGAGTGTCGAGGAAACCCTGGCGGCTGTCACCAACATGCGCAATCAGATGTTCATCTGGTCGCTGGTGACCATCGCGATTGCCGCCGTGATCGCGCTTCTCTTCTCGCAATCGGTCACGCGGCCTCTGTCGACGCTCGTGGGAGCGCTCAACGCGATTGCGTCCGGTGAACTGGGGGCTGAGATCAAGGCCGCTAGCCGCGGCGATGAAATCGGTGATATCGGCCGGGCTGTGCTGCAGATCCGCCAGAATGCGGCGGATGAAAACGAGCGCCGGGCCGCGGAAGAAGCCGAAGAGGCCCGCAGCCAGGCGGAACAGCGCCAGGAAATGCTGGCCAATCTGGCTGGTGAATTTGAAGCCACGGTCGGCACGGTGGTGAACAAGGTGGCCCGTTCGGCAGCCTCTCTGCGCTCCTCTGCAGACAAGATGCGGGAGATCACCGATACGGCCGGGGAGACCTCTGCCAGCGCTGCGTCCATGTCTGAAGGCGCGCTAAAGGAAGTGGAATCGATTGCGGCTGCTTCTGACCAGCTCTCTGGGTCAATCCAGGAAATCTCGGCTCTGATCGAACGTTCCTCCAATGTGGCCGCTGAAGCCACCAAGCGGGCGGAGACGACCAACTCCACCGTTAAGTCGCTTGCCGAAGCGGCCAACCGGATCGGTGAGGTTGTTACCCTGATCAGCGACATTGCCGACCAGACCAATCTTCTTGCCCTCAACGCCACCATCGAGGCTGCCCGTGCCGGCGAAGCGGGCCGGGGCTTTGCGGTGGTTGCGTCCGAGGTCAAGGATCTTGCCTCCCAGACCGGCAAGGCCACCGGCGAGATCCAGCAGCAGATCGATGCGATCCGCAATGCGACTGATGACGCGGTGGGGGCCATTGGCGACATTCAAAAGACCATCAACGAGATCACCACCTCGGTCAGCGAAGTGTCGGCTGCAGTCACCGAGCAAAGCTATGCGACTCAGGGGATTGCCGAAAACACACAGCGGGCCGCCCAGGGAACGTCCAAGGTCACTGAGGACATCCGCAACGTGTCGTCCCTGTCAAACGACACCAACATGGCTGCCCAGAACTTCTCCGAAGAAGCCGCTGACATGGCCGGGGATGCGGAACAGCTGGACCAGGAAGTGCGCAGCTTCCTTGAACAGGTCCGCTCTGCCTGACGCAGCGCGCCTGAAGTGACAGCAAAGTGACCGCCGGGGTCCGGATCTTTCCGGGCCCCGGCTGTTTTTGTATTTGCCTCTGTTCCACCCAATCTGCCATGTATCGCCGGGGCATAGAAGAATCGACAAAAGGATACCGGCAATGCGTCTGATGCGTTTTGACACGCTTCGCTTTTCCAGTTTTGCACTGATCACGGCCTGTGCGGCCCTTTGGGCCTGTCTGGCTGCGGCGCAAACAGTTGAACCGAGCCCGGCAGATCTGCGGCTGGTTCCGCAATCGTCGGAACAGATCAAACTGTCTTTTGCCCCTGTTGTGAAAAAAGTCGCCCCGGCAGTGGTCAATGTATATGCGAGCCGCAAGGTGGTCCGGCGCCAGCGGGTGTCGCCGTTTCTCGAAGATCCGTTCTTCCGCCGCTTTTTCGGCCAGCAGGGTGGAGGTGGCCGCCCGCAGGAGAGGGTTGAATCCTCGCTCGGCTCCGGGGTGATCATTTCCGCCGACGGCACGGTGATCACCAACCATCACGTCATCAAGGGCGCCGACGAGGTGCGGGTGGCGCTCAGCGACCGGCGGGAGTTTGACGCGGATATCGTGCTGATGGACGAGCGGACGGATCTGGCGGTGCTCAAAATCCGGGGTGAGGGCCCCTTCGATCATGTCAGCTTCGCCGATTCAGACAGTCTTGAGGTAGGCGATGTGGTTTTGGCGATAGGTAACCCGTTCGGAGTGGGCCAGACCGTGACGCAAGGAATTGTTTCCGCCCTGGCACGGACGCAGGTCGGGGTGACCGACTTTCAGTTCTTCATTCAGACGGATGCGGCCATCAATCCGGGCAATTCAGGCGGGGCCCTGGTGGATATGACCGGCAAACTGGTCGGTATCAATACGGCGATCTTTTCGCGCTCCGGCGGTTCCAACGGAATCGGCTTCGCCATTCCGGCCCATATGGCCCGGTTCGTCGCCCAGGCGGCCGATCACGGCGGCAAGGTGCAGCGGCCCTGGCTCGGTGCGACAGTGCAGCTCGTCAATTCCGACATTGCCGAGGCGCTTTCCCTGGAAAGGCCGCGTGGGGTTCTGGTGACGGCGGTCTATGACGGCTCGCCGGCAGCTGAAGCGGGTCTCAAGGTCAGCGATCTTGTGATTGCGATTGAGGGCAAGGAGGTCACCGATCCCAATTCCTTCGGCTACCGCTTCGCCACACGCATGATCGGGGAAGCCGCGTCCTTTCAGGTGCTGCGCGACGGTAAGGAGCTCACTTTGTCCGTCCCCTTGAAACCGGCTCCGGAAACCGTGCCCCGGGACACCCGCGAGTTGCGCGAGTTCTCGCCCTTTGAGGGCACAACCGTGATGAACCTGTCCCCGGCCGTTTCGGAGGAACTCGGCCTGGAAGGGGTGTTTGACGGAGTGGTGATTGCCTCGGTCCAGCGGGGCGGGGCCGCCAACCAGGTGGGGCTTCGACCCGGCGATATCATCCGTGCGGTGAATGACCAGCCGGTGGAAAGCACCCGCATGCTGGAGACCATTACCAAGACCCCGCCGCGTGTGTGGCGGTTGGAAATCGAGCGCAACGGCAAGATTTCCAAGCTCGAACTGCGCTAGGAAGGGGCCGTGAGCGATCTGTTCGAAGCGTCTGGCCTTGCGCAGACCGGTCCGCGCCCGCTCGCGGACCGGATGCGGCCATCGCAGCTTGCCGATGTGGTTGGCCAGGACCACCTGCTGGGACCGGAGGGAACGCTCTCGCGCATGCTCAAGACACGCACCCTTGGGTCGCTTGTCTTCTGGGGACCGCCGGGCACGGGCAAGACAACCATTGCCCGGTTGCTGGCCAATGAGACCGATCTGGCATTCGAGCAAATTTCGGCGATCTTCTCTGGCGTCGCGGACCTCAAGAAAGTGTTTGAAGCGGCAAAGGCCCGGCGCATGAGCGGGCGGGCTACCTTGTTGTTTGTCGATGAAATCCACCGCTTCAACCGGGCTCAGCAGGACAGTTTTCTGCCGGTGATGGAAGATGGCACGATCACGCTTGTAGGGGCGACGACCGAAAATCCGTCCTTTGAGTTGAATGCCGCTCTCCTGTCGCGGGCCCATGTGATGACCTTCCAGTCCCTGAGCCTGGAGGCGATCGAGCAGCTTCTGCTGCGGGCCGAGGCGGAGGAGGACAAGGCTCTTCCCCTGGACGCAGAGGCGCGCAAGGTTCTGATCCGCATGGCCGACGGGGACGGGCGTTCGGCTTTGACCCTGGCCGAAGATGTCTGGCGGGCGGCGGGTGAAGACGAGACATTTGACGCGGAGCGGCTGCAGGAGATTGTGCAGCGCCGGGCGCCAATCTACGACAAGAGCGCCGACGGCCACTACAATCTGATCTCCGCGTTGCACAAATCCGTGCGCGGGTCCGATCCGGATGCGGCCCTATACTGGTTCTGCCGCATGCTGGACGGTGGCGAAGACCCTATGTATCTGGCCCGGCGTCTCATACGCATGGCGGTGGAGGATATCGGGCTTGCGGATCCCAATGCGCTGGTTCAGGCCAACGCATCGCGCGATGCCTATCAGATGCTTGGCTCGCCGGAAGGGGAGCTCGCCCTGGCCCAGACCGTGATCTATCTGGCAACAGCGCCCAAATCCAATGGCGCTTACGTCGCCTACAAGGCAGCGCTCAGGGATGCCAAATCCAGTGGCTCCCTGCTACCGCCCAAACATATTTTGAACGCGCCCACCAAGCTGATGAAGCAGGAAGGCTATGGCGCGGGGTATCAATATGATCATGATGCGCCGGACGGGTTTTCCGGCCAGGATTATTTCCCTGAGGATCTGGGACGTCAGACCTATTATGATCCTCCGGAACGCGGCTTTGAACGGGAGCTGCGCAAACGGCTGGACTATTGGAGCCGGCTGCGCAAGGAACGCGGCTAGCCTGACTGCTGGTTGGGGGGGGGGCGTCCGGCCTGCTCAAGCGGGCGTGAACCTTTTTGAACCCTATTTGACCGCTCCGCAGCGTAAGGCCGTTCCCTGTGATGCCGATGGCAGCTATCCAATAGGTCCTATTCGGTGAGCTTGGAATAAGGAATATAGCAACCCTTTTCACGCAGGATAAAGCCTTGGTCCGGTGGGCAGTTCATGAAGGAAATCGAACTCAGACTTGCGCTCGTGCTTTATGGTGGCGTTTCTCTCGCCATCTATATGCATGGGGTGAGCCGGGAGATCCTGAACCTGGTGCGGGCGTCCAGTTTCCGCCTGGACCGCAAGAGCGGCAACGGGGCGCCTGGCGGCGAGGCCCAGCCTCTTGAGCCGGTTCAAACCGCCTATCAGGATCTGCTTGATATCCTGTCGGAGACCGCCGACATCCGGGTGGTTGTCGATGCGATTGCCGGTGCGTCTGCAGGCGGGGTTAACGGGATTATGCTGGCCAGGGCGCTCGCCCATGACCTTCCGCTGGTCAGCCATAGCGAGATGTGGCTGGAAAATGCCGATGTCACCCGCCTGTCGCGGCCGCAATCGGGCCTGTCCCGCTATTTGAAACTCTCCGTTTCGCCGGTGCTTGATCAGCTCATTTCCACCCGGCTGAAAAAGCAGATCAAAAGCGTGGAAACCCGGGAGAAACTGCGCCAGTTCATGCAGGCAAGATGGTTTTCGCCGCCCTTTTCCGGAGAACGGTTCATCGGCTGGATGCTGGATGCCTGCCAGAAAATGGACAAGGCGGGCGAGGGGGCACGCACGCTGATCCCCCGGGGGCAGACCCTTGATCTGTTCGTGACCATCACCGACTATAACGGGGTCAAGCGCAAGATCCTCCTGGACGATCCGGCCTATGTTGAGGAATGGGACCACCGGCGCATTTTGAATTTCCATGCGGTGCACCGCACCCCTGGCTTTGTCGACAGTCAGTTCGACATGCAAAATGTGCCCGAACTGGTGTTCGCCGCCCGCGCAACCTCATCTTTTCCCGGGGCGTTCCCGCCTGCGACAGTGGCGGAGATGGAGCGGGTGCTTGCGAAGAAGGGGCTCGGCTGGCCCTGCCGGGAAGCGTTTTTGGCCCGGGGCATGGGCCTTTCCGGAGACACCATCGCCCAGCACTGTTTTGTCGATGGCAGCGTGGTCATGAACAAGCCCTTTGCGCCGGTGCTTGATGTGATTGAAAAACGCCCGGCCGCACGCGAAGTCGCCCGCCGGCTGATCTATGTGGACCCGGCGCCGGTCGACCTGAGTGCCCCCCGGGGGAGCGGTCTTGAAGTGCCGGGTTTTTTCCGGGTGATCCTGGCTTCGCTGGCCCATATCCCGCGCAATGAGCCGATCGGGGACGATCTGAAGGAGCTGGAGCAGAACAACCGGCGCAGCCGCTGGCTTGCGCAACTGATCGATGCGACCGGCCCCGTCGTTGAAAAGGCGGTTTCGCCTCTCTTGCCCAAGCGCCGGGCGGTGACGGCGGACGGCTTGGCGCGCTGCCGCAAACAGGCCACCAATGCAGCGTTTGAACAAGCCGGGTTTGCCTTCTTGAACTATCAGTCGCTGAAACTGCACGCGCTGGCGGAACGGCTGGCCGGGCTGGCCGCGCGGGTCAGCCTTGGCACGCAGCACACGGTGTCTGAAGATATGGCGCTGCCGCTTGTGTCAGGCTATTTCAACCGGCTGGCGGCGGCCAGCAAGGACGGGCTGGGACGCAGCGATCCGCAGATTGTGGGGCTGCTGCGCGGACTGGATGTTGACTACCGCATCCGCCGTCTGCGCTTTGCCATCCGCCGGCTCAACGGGTTTTACCAGCATGACAAGGCAAGCGGCCGCCCGCCGCCGGATGCCAATGCCCTCGATCACCTGAAGGGTCTGCTCTATGAGCAGATCGACCATCTTAGCTGGCGCTGGACCGAGCGGTTTTTCGGGGGGCGCAGCGGTGACCTTTCCGAGGCGTTTCTGGCGGTGGCCTCAGCCGGGAAATTTGCCGCTGACACGGATATTCAGTCTTTGCTTCTAAGCCTTGGCAGGCGCATGGGGCTGACGGACCTGGACCGGCTGCATGATGAGCTGTTTGCCGAAACTGCCCGGGAGCTTCTGGACAAGGACCGGCACCAGTCTCTGCTCAGGTCTTATATCGGCTTTGGGTTTTATGATCTGATCACGTTTCCGGTGCTGCAGAGAAACGATTTTTCGGAAGTGACGGAGATCCTGGTGGACCGGATCAGCCCCCGGGACGCCGAGAGCCTTTATACGGATGGTTTTGATCTGAAGGGCAAGGCTCTCAACACTTTCGGCGCCTTCTTCAACCGGAGCTGGCGGGAACATGACTATCTATGGGGGCGTTTGAATGCGGCCGACCGGCTGGTCAGTATCGTTCTGTCTGCCACCGGCGAGGGCGCCTTGCCCCAGCAGCAGGTCAATCAGGCCCGCGCGCGCCTTTTTCTGGCGATCCTGGAAGAGGAGCGGGAGAAGCTGATGACCATTCCTGACGAGCTGCACCGGGTTGACACGCTGATCCGCTCTATCTATCCCGACTTTGCCCATGTGGAAGAAGAAGCTTAAGCTTTGACGCTCTGCCGCGGCCAAAAGATCTTCAAATGGCTTGGCCGATTGCGGGAAATACGCAGAGGGCGTTGTTCTTGGGGGCAATTCCAGCTAGCTTTGCTGAGGATTTCCACAAGGTGCCCATGAAGAGCGGCTGCGCATCGCGTCTCTCCATTCCCGTTCAGGCGTCTTAAAATTCATGGTGACGTTTTGAAACATTTCCTTCTTGTAATGCTCGGCGGCGGGATCGGGGCCGGGGCGCGGCATCTTGTGGCGCTGTTGACACTCCGCCTTTTCGGGCCGGGGTTTCCGGTTGGAACGCTGACGGTCAATGTGCTCGGCTCGCTTGCTATGGGTCTGCTGATCGGCTGGCTGGCCAAATCCGGGGTCCAGCATGTCCAGGCGGTACGTTACTTTCTGGCAACGGGGGTTCTGGGCGGGTTTACGACCTTCTCCGCCTTTTCCCTGGACACATCAGTCCTGTGGGAGCGGGGGGACACCCATCTGGCGATGATCTATGTGCTTGTCTCCGTATTCTTCTCGGTCAGCGCCGTCTTTGCGGGGCTGATGATCGCCCGGCAGGTTGTCTCTTAAGTTTCCCTTCCCATCCGGCTGAATTGCGCCTATACGCTCCGGAACGCTTTTGCCGTGCGTTCGTGTGATGAGCGCAACGAGATATGCGCCGCTTTTGAATGCGATCAACGTTTCGGTGCCCGGTCAGGCCTGTCTGTGCTCCGGTTGATCTTAAAATCATGCCCGGCCCCAGGGGACCGGCTGCCGGATTTGAGAACAAATGTCCGCGATTGAACAAAAACATGTGACCGCCGATGAGGCGGGCATGCGCCTCGACCGTTGGTTCAAGACCCATTATCCGGGGCTTGGCTTTGGCCGGCTGCAAAAACTGCTGCGCACGGGTCAGGTGCGTGTCGATGGCAAACGGGCGGAAGCCAACACCCGCATTGCCAAGGGGCAGATGATCCGGATCCCGCCCTTGGGCGTCGAGTTGCCGGCCGATGACAAGAAGAATGCCCGGCCCAAATCCACCAAGCTCATTGCCGATGACCGCAAGGCCATTGAGGACATGATCCTGTTTGAAGACAATCAGGTGATGGTGCTGAACAAACCGGCTGGGCTGGCGGTGCAAGGGGGCTCCGGCCTCAAGCGGCATCTGGACGGCATGCTGGAAGCCTTTGCGGACCTTAAGGGCAACAAGCCGCGTCTGGTGCACCGGCTGGATCGGGAAACCTCCGGCATCATTCTGGTGGCACGTACCCGCCAGGCGGCACAGGAGCTGACCAAGGCCTTTCGCCACCGCAACACCCGCAAGATCTACTGGGCCATGCTTGCCGGGGTGCCCAAGCCCCGCCAGGGCCGGATTTCCACCTTCCTCGCCCGCAGTGAAGGCGAGGAACGGATGCAGGTTGTCCGTCAGGGGGACGATGAGGCCCAGCACGCGGTCTCGCTCTATTCAGTGTTCGAACAGTCGGCCCAGAAACTGTCCTGGGTCACCATGAAGCCGGTTACCGGCCGGACCCATCAGCTGCGCGCCCACGCGGCCCATATCGGACATCCGATCATTGGGGACGACAAGTATTTCAACATCGAGAACTGGGAGTTGCCTGGCGGCATCCAGAACCGGCTGCATCTTCTGGCGCGCCGGATCGTGATCCCGCATCCCTCCGGCCACGGGTCCATTGATGTGTCTGCGCCTTTGCCACCCCATATGCGCCAGACCTGGAACCTGCTCGGCTTTGATGCCAATGACTATGATCCGGAGGCCGATGACCCGGATGAAAGCCTGATCAAGCGGTAACCGGAAGGCGGGAACAGCAGCTGCCACTCAGGTGGTGTGCCAGTGTATCTGGAAGCCCTCGGCGTCCATAGGGGGCTCAAAGTGGCGGCTGATCCGGTCAAACTGGTCTTCGCTCACAGTGAATTCGTGGGCCCTGGCCGCATTGCGCTGGCTGAGCCGGCTCTTGCAGACTGCGTCTGGAACATCGAGCACATGCAGTTCATGTTTGCTGTCTGCTGCCTCAAACAGGCTACGCATCCACAGCCGGGATGTGGAGGTGTTTGCCTGAAAATCGAGAACGACCGACAGGCCTGTTTTCAAGAGGCTGACAATGTGCGGGCCCATGGTTTTCCTCAGCCTTTCAGAACACTCCACATAGTCGGACAGAGTGATGAGCCGGTCCGAAAAGAGCCCGGACAGCAAGGCATCTTCCTGCAGCAGCAGGGTGTTTGGGCGCTCTGCCAGCGATTTGGCAAGGGTGGATTTGCCGGCAGCGACCTTGCCGCAAATCAGGTAAAGAGTGCTGTCTGCTGGCATTTGCCCTAAAAGCCCTGAAACAAGGCGCTCAGGATCACCGAGGCCACGGTGAGACCGGCGACACCTGCCACCAGCTTCCAGGCGTCGGAGCGTTTTTTGAGACCGGGCCAGCCGAGCGGTTTGATCACCTGGATGGCGGCCACCAGGAACAGAAAAAGCGTGACGATCTTGATCAAGGCCAGGCTCCGGTCACAGGGCAGAGAAGGAACTGTCCTGCGGCATAGCCAATGTTCCCGGTTGCCGCAAGCCTTGCTCAGGCGCCGATGCGGCGCTCCAGTTTGGCCATATAGGTCGGCAGTTTTTCAATCGACGGCACAACGATCATTTTCTTCACCTTGCCGGCTTTGAAGGCCTTCAGGAATTTATTGTAATCCTTGAAGGCGACGCAGCCGTGGGAACCATTGGTCCGGCGCAGGAGGGGTGTGTGGGCGAGCATGCCGTCCCGGCCTTTCATTGCGGCCTGATCGTGCGGCAGCATACGAATGGCTTCGACCCCGTGGAAGCGTCTTTCCCGCATCCTCAGATCGTAGATATTCGGCGGGGTTGGGCCCAGATTGCGCACATGGGTGTAGTCCGGATTGTCCATGCGGTGGCCGATCCCGGAATGGGCTTCCAGTTTGGTGCCGTCCGGCATGTGCACGGTGGCCGCGCTGATGTCATAAACGGCAATTCCGCTGCCGCGCCCCGGAAGGCCGTCTTTGCGGCCGCTGAAGAGTTTGCCGATGCCGCTGAAGGGACCGCTGTCTTCGCTGTCGGGCAGGCCCGGCGTTGCATAGGCCAGAACCGGCGCGGAGGCTTTGGGCGCATCTTTGCTGCGCCCAGCGGTTCTGGACTGCGTCCGGACGGGCGGTTGCGGTTTCACGCCGGGGGCTGGGGCCAGAATTGCGCCGGGCTTTTCGGGGGCAAGTTCAGCGGATCGTGTCTCAGCAGAGGCGGAAGGGTTGGCCAGAGGGTCATTTGCCAGCGGGATGGAGGCCGTCACGATTTCCGCCGCGTCCTCTCCCACATCCTGCGCTGGTGCGCCGCCTGAAGGCAGCGGTGCCGGAGTGTGTGCAAGGGCTGGCGCTGCAGCGGTTGCCAAAGAGGTGGCCTCAAGCCGGTTGCGGGCTGCCAAAAGCGTGCTGGCCAGTTTCTGCTGTGCGAGTTTCTTGGCCAGTTTCAACTTGGCAGATTTGATCATGTCTTCCCCCGGCGCAAGGGCAGCCTTGTCCCGGCCGGGCCTTGGGGCTGCCGGGGCGCCGGGCATTTCCGTTTCGAAGACCTCTCTTTCCCGGGGCTGTGCCAGACCCTTGGGGGAGGCGTCAGCGTCAGGAGCGAGCCCCATATCCGCAGACCCGGACGTATGGGAGAGCGCCAGAGATGGGGGGCTGGAGAGCCCCTGTGCAGAGCGGGAGGGGGCAAGGGCCGGATTGAAAAGGGCGCTGAGGGCCGCGGCACCGGCAATTACAGCCGCGGCTGCGGCAAAAAACACAAGGAAAAGCTGGTTCTTGTTCAAAAGGCCCACGCGGTTTTCCCTGCTCGTCTGCTGTTCATTCCGCTTCATTTAGACACAATCATCCCGTTGCCCGCAGCTCTTTGAAAGTGCGATCCAATATGTGTGCGATTTGGCGACAATCAGGCCCAATCGACGGTGCCCACCCATGCAGCGCAGTATCTTGATCTATGGTAACCGTCCGGTTTACGAACATGGTTAACCAAAGCTTGCGGCAGGCCGTATGCTTCGAAAACCATCATAAAGCGGCAAATTTCAGGCGCTTGTGCGCAATGGCAGATATCCAAAGAACGCATGGCTCGGCAAAAGACCCTGGGTCATTTTTGCCGGGTGGGCTCTTGACGCGGGTTTCCGGTGGGCTAAGCGCCCAGCTTCCGGCCCCTTGACCCGGCCTTCAAAACCCGGCACATGCGGGTTTTGCGCTCTCCGGCAACGAGGTCCCCTATGTATCTGGTCATGTTTGATGTCGACGGCACACTGGTCGACAGTCAGGAGACGATCTATCACGGTCTTCAGGTCGGGTTTGAAGCAGCAGGCTTGCCCATGCCAGACCGCAAGACGGCGCTGTCCATTGTCGGCCGTTCTCTGGAAGAGGCCTTCGCGGATCTGTTGGGGAACAGCCATTTGGACAAGGTGCCGGCGATGGCGGAGGCCTACCGGCAGTCCAAGATCCAGCGCCGTCAGCAGGGACTGGAGATTGATCCGCTTTATCCCGGTGCGCGTGAGGCGATCCTCAGGCTGCATGCCCGCGACGACATCCTGTTGGGCATTGCCACCGGCAAGGCACAGCGCGGGGTCCGCCACATGGAGGAGACCCACGGGCTGACCGGCCGGTTCGTGACCATTCAGACGGCCGATACATCCCCCTCCAAACCCCATCCGGACATGATCGAGCGTGCCCTTGCCGAAACCGGGGCCGAGGTATTCAGAACGGTGATGATCGGCGATACCGGATTTGACATGGCCATGGCCAAACAGGCAGGTGTGCATGCAATTGGTGTCACCTGGGGCTATCATGACAGCATCCGTCTGGTTGCGGACGGGGCGGACAGGTTGATCGACGGCTTTGACCAGTTGGATGAAACGCTCGCGGTGATTTTGGATTTTGACAGGGAAACAGTCTGATGCGGGATTTTCTTGAAACCTTGCATGAGGATGCGGCGAAGGATCCGGAGCAGCGTGCCCGGGATCTGTCCCGGCGTGAGTTGCCCAAGCGATTTTACAAGGAGGCTGCGCCTTCAGAAGTGGAAGGGGGCTACGCCATTCACCTGGACGGGCGCCCTGTGAAAACGCCGGGCAAGGCCTTGCTGCTGCTGCCCAATGAAGCGATTGCCGGAGCTGCCGCAGCCGAGTGGTCTGCTCAAGACAAGGAGATCAATCCGGCCACCATGCCCCTGACCCGGCTGGCCAACACCGCAATTGATGCCGTTGCAGAGCGTTTCGGCGAAGTGGCTGACGATATCGTGCGCTTTGCCGGCAATGATGCGCTGTGCTACCGGGCGGACGATCCGGACAGTCTTGTGGAGACCCAGCGCAGATTGTGGGACCCGGTGGTTGAGTGGGCGGGAGACCTGCTCGGCGGCCGATTTGTGCTGATTGAAGGGCTTATTCACGCCGAACAGCCACAGCCGCTCCTGGCTGCCTTTCGGGAGCGCATCGCCAGTGAAACGCCGTTGCGGCTGGCCGCTCTTCACACGGTGACCAGCCTGACCGGGTCGGCCCTGCTGGCACTTGCCATCCGGGAGGCGCATCTGGAGGCAGATGCGGTCTGGCGGGCCGCGCATGTGGAAGAGGATTTCAACATCGAGCGCTGGGGCGAAGATGCGCAAGCAGCCCAGATCCGCGCCTATAAACGCACCGAATTTGAGGCGGCGGTTCTGGTTCTCAAGACGGCCTGAGCGGGTTTGCGCGTGCTGCGGGTCAGCCCATGTAAAATGTGGTCGCCATCAGGAAGAAGATCAGCACCCCGAGCACGTCATTTGACGATGTGATGAAGACCCCGATGGCCATGGCCGGGTCAATGCCGATCTTGTCCAGAAGGATCGGCACCGTTGCCCCCACCATGGCGGCCAGTGTTGTGACGCACAGAAGCGACAGCGATGTGGCAAGCGCAAGGCGCAGCGGGGCTTCGAGAGGCACAACAAAAGACGCAGCCAGCACCAGCGCCGCCAGAACCAGCCCGGCAATTGCCCCATTGAAGAACGCAGCCATAAGTTCCTTGATCAGGCGGTAGACTATATCGCCGGACCACAGGGCCCCGGTCGCGATGCCCTGAACCGCCACAGCGGAGGCCTGAAGACCTGCATTTCCAGCCATCGACATGGTGACGGGAATGAAGGCGGCCAGAATGGCCGCTTCGGCCAGCTGGTCCTCGTAGGAGCCGACAACGGTTGCCGCGATGCTGGAGCCAACAAGACCGGCCAGAAGCCAGGGCAGGCGGCCGCGCACGATCCGCAACACGGTGTCATCGGAGCGCGCTTCGCCGGACACGCCACTCATCAGCAGCATATCCTCATTGGCTTCATCTGCCGCAATGCGTGTCAGCTGCTTCGGCGTGACCCGGCCGATCAGATGCCCCTCGCCACTTACAACCGGCACCGTGCGCATGTCTCGTTTGCGGGCAAGACGCAGGACCTCTTCCTGATCCGTATCCGCAGAAACGGCAATCACATCCCGGTTCATGATGCTGGACAGCGGCACGCCGTTCTGGGCGAGCAATAGCTTCCCAACCTCGACCGTGCCGGTTAGCTTGCCGTCAGCATCAGTGACATAAACGGTGAAGATCCGCCGGATCCGGCTGGCTTCCGCCTGCATCAGGGCCACGGCGTCCCCGGCCAGGCAGTCTTCGCGCAGGGCTACGAACTTGCGGGCCATTACCCGCCCGGCCGTATCGTCTGCATAAGCGCCGCGGGTTGCGATTTCTTCCACATCGGGCAGGCGCGCGATCAGCTCGTCGGCGACATCGTCTGGAAATTCATTCAGGATCTCGGTGGCATCTTCCGGGTCCAGCCCGGCCAGAATGTCCCGGAACTGATCCAGCGTGGAATCTTCCATCAGGATCGAGCGGAATTCGGGCCGCAGCTCGGCCACCACCTTGATGGAGGGATTGGCGGGCAGCCACTGGAACAGCT
The DNA here is from genome assembly GCF_056161025.1 of Roseibium sp. AWQ4_254. Classification (NCBI taxonomy): domain Bacteria; kingdom Pseudomonadati; phylum Pseudomonadota; class Alphaproteobacteria; order Hyphomicrobiales; family Stappiaceae; genus Roseibium; species Roseibium sp. AWQ4_254. The sequence goes on along the minus strand of NZ_JBSWYH010000012.1, from coordinate 127,548 downwards.
TGCGGGCATGTTTCAGCCGCAGGCGCGTGAGCAGCTGCATCACGTCGATCGGGTCCCAGCGTTTGAGCAGCTCCTCAAGCTGGGCGCGCTGACCCGCCTTGATCATGTCGCGCACGGCTTTCAGTGGCTGTTCGTTGGCGTCCAGCAGATCATGTGAGGTCTCCCGCGTCCAGGCAATTTCGGCCGCTTCGCGCGCAACGCTGGTGGTCATGACTTTACTCCGGATCAATTCATCCGCTTCTACTGCCGCATTGTGACGGCTTTCTTACAAGAGCTTTCGGGGTGGCAGCGCGCGCTCAAACATCAAATTCATCAATTTCGCCAAAGGCCGTGCGCAATTTGTCGGACCAGCCCTTGGAGAGCTTCTGGAAATAGGGGTCGTCCTGTTCAATCCGCACCTGACGGTCCGTTGAGAACGTGTCCTTGTTGTAAAGCAGCATGTCGATGGGCATGCCGACGGACAGGTTCGAGCGCAGCGTGGAATCGAAGGACAGGAGCACCAGTTTGGCGGCTTCGCCAAGGCGCATGCCGGAGCGGGTCACCCGGTCGAGAATCGGCTTGCCGTATTTGTGCTCTCCGATCTGCAGGAACGGCGTGTCCTCGGAGACCTCAATGAAGTTTCCGGCCGCGTATATCTGAAACATGCGTGGCTCTTCCCCGGCGATCTGCCCGCCCAGAATGAAGGTGACAAAGAAGTTTTCCGCATTGGTCGCCAGCGCTTCGCCATCGATTTCCTTGACCTCGCGCACGGCGCTGCCCACCAGCCGGGCCACCTGAAACATGGTTTTGGCGGTCAAAAGAGTGGCGCGGTCATTGTCCGCCGCCGTGATATGTTCGCTCAGAAGTGAGATGACTGCCTGGGTGACGGCCAGGTTTCCGGCCGACAGAAGTGTGATCACACGCTCCCCTGGCTCCTCCCAGGTGTGCATTTTCTTGAAGGTTGAGATGTTGTCGACACCTGCATTCGTGCGCGTGTCGGAGGCAAACACAAGTCCGCGATCCAGTTTCAAGCCAACACAATAGGTCATTTCCGTGCCCCAAACCCCTTTGCCCTGTGGTCCAGCCACCGGCCTGTCACGTGTTCAGTTGTTATGCTGCGCAAGCCAAATTGCAAGGCCGGAATCCGCTGTGTCCCACAGGCAATGAGCGTCTCGCGCGCGGCTGTTGACAAGGTGGGCGGGAGGGACCGGCCTGCGATTGCAGAGCGGGCAGGCCTCCCCGGTTGCGGGCAGAGATGTGGCCCGCACGTCTCCGGCTGGCTCTCGCGCCCGTGCCGGGAGACCCCGGCGCCCGGAACAGCCGCTTTACTGCTGTTGCTGCTGCAACGCGGCCTGGACGACATCCACTTCCACCTGGAGGTTCTCCTCCAGCCCGCCAAAGCGGATGCCCCGGATGGGCGCGGCGGAGCGGGAATCCAGCCCGGTCGTAAGCCGCACGTAGCGGTCTGTCGGACACATGGCGTTGGAAACGTCGAAGCCGGTCCAGCCGAGCCCCTCAATCATCACTTCCGCCCAAGCGTGATGGGCTTCGGAGACCTGCTCGTCCTCCAGCAGCAGATAGCCGGAGACATAGCGCGCGGGAACGCCGAGGGAGCGGGCGGCGGCAATGAAGATATGGGCGTGGTCCTGGCACACGCCTTCGCCTGCCGCCAAAGCCGTGGCCGCCGGAGCGTGGGTCTCTGTCACGCCGGTCTTGTAGTCCACCTTGTCCCGCACGGCCTGCATGAGCGCATGAAACCCTGCAATCCGGTCATGGCCTTCCGCATGGGAGGCCAGACGGCGGATGGCCTGGTTGGACTGGGTAAGGGGGGTGACCCGGGTAAAGATGCGCGGCGGGATCACCGCGTTGGGCTCATGGCCCAGAACCCCATTGGTGTCTTTTGTCTCCACGGTGCCGCTGGCGGTGATTTCGACATCTTCCACCGGCTCGCTGCGCGAGACCATGTGCACCTGATTGCTGAACGCGTCCTTATATGTGGTGGCACGGGCAATGCCCGGGGCCTCAATGGCCCAGTCCAGCACCTTCTGGGTGGCGCCGTCTTCCGGCGTCAGCCGCAATTGTTGCATGGAATTGGCCAGCGGCACATCGTAGCGGTAGCGGGTCGTATGTCGGATAGTCAGTTTCATAGGGCACCGGACAGCGGAAAGGGTCGATCAGGCAAAATTGTAGTCTTCGGAGAGCTGCAAGGCGAATTGATTGTTCTTGCCGATGAAGTCGGTCAGGAAGTCGTGGAGCCCGTCCTGATAGATTTCCCGCATCTGCTTTTCGCACAGGGTGCGAGAGATCTCCATGGCCAGGTCCAGGCTCGGTTCGCGGGAGCTGTAAAATTGTGCCAGTTCCTCTGCCGTATCGGCAATCCATTTGTAACAATGGGCGAGCGAGCGTGGCATTTCCCTTTTCAAAATCAGGAACTCGCCAATATTGAAGGCCTTGAGCCGGGCATTGGGATAGGCGAACCGGTAGCTTCTGCGCCCGGACAGGGACCTGAGGATTGCGGACCACTGATAGCGTTCCACGGATCCGTCATCGGCAATATCGCTATCCGGCAGCAGCGCCCAGTACTGTGTGTTCAGGATGCGGGCGGTGTTGTCGGCCCGCTCTACGAAATTGCCCATCTGGGAGAAGAAATAGCCGTCATCCCTAAGAACCGTGTTGAGCAGGGCGCCCCGGAACAGATGGGCGCGTTGGCTGACCCATGCGAGAAAATCGGGCAGTTTTTCCTGGGTGATGGTTTGCGGGTTGACTTCAATGAACTCGATCCAGGTTGTGTTGATGGCTTCCCAGAGTTCCGCCGTGATGCTGGTGCGGACCGCCCGGGCATTGTTGCGCGCCAGTTCCAGGCTGTTGCGCACACTGACCGGATTGTCCTTGGAGAAGATCAGGAACGCGGTCATCGTGCGGATGTTCAGTTCATCATATCTCTCTGCAAAGCCCTGCTCATTGTCCGAACAGGTGAGGGCAAAGCGCCAGTGGGTGCCGTCTTCCTGGCCCCCGTGGGACATGATTGCGCCGCGATAGGCGACTTCCAGCAACCGGGCGACATTCTGGGCACGCTCGTGATAGCGGGACATCCAGAAGAGGGAGGAGGCAGTTCTTCCGAGCATCAAAAATCAGTCCTCAAGTACCCAGGTGTCCTTGGTGCCGCCGCCCTGGCTGGAATTGACCACTAGCGAGCCCTTTTTCAGCGCGACCCGGGTCAGCCCGCCCGGGGTGATGCGGACCTGATCGCCAATCAGCACGAAGGGCCTGAGATCCACATGCCTTGGTGCGACGCCCGAGGCCACGTGGGTCGGGCAGGCCGAGAGCGCCAGGGTGGGCTGGGCGATGTAGTTGGACGGGTTGGTCTCCAGCACTTTGCGGAATTCAGCAATTTCCCGTTTGGACGCGGTCGGGCCGATCAGCATGCCATAGCCGCCGGAGCCATGAACTTCCTTGACCACGATGTCGGCCAGATTGTCGAGCACATAGGCCAGATCGCCGGGGCGGGCGCAGTTCCAGGTGGGCACATTGTTCAAGATCGGCTTCTGGCCGGTATAGAACTCAATGATGTCCGGCACATAGGCATAGATCGCCTTGTCATCGGCAATACCGGTGCCCGGCGCGTTGCAAATGGTGACATTGCCGGCCCGGTAAGCATCGAACAGTCCGGGAACACCCAGCATGCTGTCCGGATTGAAGGTGAGCGGGTCAAGGAACGCATCGTCGATCCGCCGGTAGATCACGTCCACCTGTTTCGGCGCGCGGGTGGTGCGCATGAACACCTTGCCCGCATCGACAAACAAATCCCGTCCTTCCACAAGACCGACGCCCATGGAATCAGCCAGGAAGGCATGTTCGAAATAGGCGGAATTGTATATGCCGGGAGTGAGCACGACGACGGTCTGCTCCGACTTTGCCGGATCGGGGCCGACGCTTTCCAGGGTTCGGCGCAACAGTTCCGGATATTGCTCGACCGGAGCGACGGCATGGGTCTGGAAGAGTTCGGGGAAGAGCCGCATCATGGTCTCCCGGTTCTCCAGCATATAGGAGACGCCCGACGGGGTGCGGGTGTTGTCTTCCAGAACGTAGAATTCGTTCTCCGACACTCTGACCAGATCCGTGCCGATGATATGGGCATAGACCTTGCGGGCCGGGGTGAAACCCGCCATCTCCGGCAGGAAGGCATCGTTTTGCAGAATCAGATCGGCGGGAATGCGCCCGGCCCGCAGGATTTCCTGGCGGTGATAGATATCATGCATGAAGGCATTGAGCGCTCTCACCCGCTGGTCGATCCCGGCGGACAGGCGCCGCCACTCGGCTGCCGAAATGATGCGCGGAATCGGGTCGAAGGGAATCAGCCGTTCGGTTGCCTCTTCCGCGCCATAGACGGCGAAGGTGATGCCAAGGCGGCGGAAAATCGTCTCCGCGTCGCGGCTTTTTTGGGAGAGGAAATTCGCGGGTTTGTCTTCAAGCCAGGCGGCCAGCCTGGAATAGGGCACGCGGGGCCCGCCGGTTTCATCGAGCATTTCGTTGAAGAAAGTCCGGTCGTCCGCCATTGCCTCCCCTTTTTTTGCTGTTTGCTTGTTGAGCAATCATGGCAAAATTCGGAAGGGTGTCAAAGAACAATATCGCGGCTGAGTTGCCTAGTATTTGTGCAAATCGTCTGGCGGGTGTGCCTGAAACTGCCGTAGCTGCATTCTGAATGGCTGGAAGGCCGGTCTTCTGTGCAAGGGCGCGCGGTCGGTTCAGCAAGGTCCTTACGGAAGGACCTTAAGCCCATGTGCTGACTTTGCCTTCTTTGGCGATCATGGTACGGCCAAGGGAAACAAGCATTGGGAGGACCGGATGAAAGACGTTCTGGCCGAATTGGAACAGCGCCGCGCAACGGCACGCCTTGGGGGCGGTCAGCGGCGGATCGATGCCCAGCATGCCAAGGGCAAGCTGACGGCGCGCGAACGGATCGAGGTGCTTCTGGATGAAGGCTCCTTTGAAGAATTCGACATGTTCAAGCAGCACCGCTGTACCGAATTCGGTATGGAAGAGCAGCATATTCCGGGCGATGGCGTTGTCACCGGCTGGGGCACGGTCAATGGCCGCACCATTTATGTCTTCTCAAAGGATTTCACGGTGTTCGGCGGGTCTCTTTCAGAGACCCATGCTGAAAAAATCACCAAACTTCAGGATATGGCCCTTCAAAACCGAGCACCTGTCATTGGCCTGTTTGATGCCGGTGGCGCCCGCATTCAGGAAGGTGTGGCCGCGCTGGGCGGGTATGGCGAAGTGTTCCAGCGCAATGTGCTGGCCTCCGGCGTCATTCCGCAGATTTCTCTCATCATGGGCCCTTGCGCCGGTGGGGATGTCTATTCTCCGGCCATGACCGATTTCATCTTCATGGTGCGCGACACGTCCTATATGTTTGTCACCGGTCCGGATGTGGTGAAGACGGTCACCAATGAAACCGTGACAGCGGAAGAACTGGGGGGCGCGTCGGTCCATACGACCAAATCTTCCATTGCCGACGGCGGCTTCGACAATGATGTGGAAGCGTTGCAGGAGATGCGCCGGCTGATCGATTTCCTGCCGATGAACAATCAGGCGGATCTGCCGGAATTGACCAATTATGATGATCCGGAGCGGATCGACACCAGCCTCGACACGCTGATCCCGGACAATCCGAACAAACCGTATGACATGCGCGAGCTGGTTCTGAAGACCCTGGATGAAGGGGATTTCTTCGAGATCCAGAAAAACTTTGCAGGCAACATCTTAACGGGGTTCGGCCGCATGGAAGGGCGCACGGTGGGCATTGTCGCCAACCAGCCCATGGTTCTGGCGGGAGTTCTGGATTCCGACGCCAGCCGCAAGGCCGCCCGGTTTGTCCGCTTCTGCGATTGCTTCAACATTCCGATCGTGACCTTTGTGGATGTTCCGGGGTTTTTGCCGGGCACCTCCCAGGAATATGGCGGTCTGATCAAGCATGGGGCCAAGCTTCTTTTTGCCTATGCGGAGGCCACGGTGCCGAAAATCACCGTCATCACCCGCAAGGCCTATGGCGGCGCCTATGATGTGATGAGCTCAAAACACATTCGCGGTGACATCAACTACGCCTGGCCGACGGCGGAAATCGCCGTCATGGGGGCAAAGGGGGCGGTGGAAATCCTCTACCGGTCCGAGTTGGGGGATGCTGACAAGATCACCAGGCGCACAAAGGAATATGAAGACCGGTTCGCCAACCCGTTTGTGGCGGCAGAGCGCGGCTATATTGATGACGTCATTCGCCCGCATTCCACCCGCCGCAGGGTGGCCAAGGCTCTGGCGCTGCTCCGCTCCAAACAGGCCGATATGCCTTGGAAGAAACACGACAACATTCCGCTTTGACCTGCGCGGAAAGCGAGCTGGGTTGAAGGGGCAAGAGGCCGGTCCCCGGATCCGGCCTCTTTGGGGGGCGTCCGGAAACCCTCAATCCCAGCGGTTGAAGCCGCCGCGTGGAAACAGGGGCTCCTTGCATTCATAGGCAACAGGGCATTTGCGGGTGTCCCGGGTCGGGCCGTATTGCACAAAGAGTTCCTGATTGTAGTCGCAATAGCTCCGGTTGGACACGAACATGGAATAGGTATGCTGGCCGGTGGTGAAGACCACGGCACCATGCTGGCGCACCATGTTTTGGGCCTGTTTGCAGGTCATCTGGCGCAGGTCCGGGCGGGCTTCGGCCGCTGTGGCAATCATCAGGCTGGCAAGCGCCGCGCTGAAAGCGGCGGAACGGGGCAGGCGCATCTCGGTCTCCCTTTTTGTCCGGTTGATCCGGCGGTGAATGGAACAGGGTCTTTCACTTTCCCAATGTGCACCGCTGGACGTGACCACACTGTGATGGCGGCAACAGATTATCGCATTTACCGCATTGATGCTCCAGCGTCAGGTCTTGAGAGAGAAGGGGCCGTTCTGTGTCCTTTCACCTCTCGCCCTTTGGATAAGTTGCGCCGGTTCAAAGGGCCGCCTACAAACGAAAAAACGATCCAGTCGGGTGGAAAACATGTTTTCAAAAATTCTTGTCGCCAACCGGGGCGAAATTGCTTGCCGTGTCATGAAGACGGCCCGCCGTATGGGCATCAAGACGGTGGCCGTCTATTCCGATGCCGACCGGGATGCGCTTCATGTGGAGATGGCAGACGAGGCGGTGCCTATCGGCCCGGCAGCAGCTGCTGAATCCTATCTGGTTGCGGACAAGATCATCGCCGCCTGCAAAGAGACGGGAGCCGAGGCGGTTCATCCGGGCTATGGTTTTCTGTCGGAACGGGCCAGTTTCCCCGAGGCCCTTGCCTGGGAAGGCATTGTCTGGATCGGGCCCAATCCGCGGGCGATTGAGGCCATGGGCGACAAGATCGAATCCAAGAAATTCGCCAATGAGGCCAAGGTCAGCACGGTTCCGGGCTATCTGGGCGTGATTGAAACGCCGGACCATGCGGTGCAGATTGCCGAAGAGATCGGCTATCCAGTCATGATCAAGGCCTCCGCGGGCGGCGGCGGCAAGGGCATGCGCATTGCCTGGACGGCGGCGGAAGTGCGCGACGGCTATGACCGCTCCAAATCGGAAGCTGCCTCTTCCTTTGGCGATGACCGGGTCTTCATCGAGAAGTTCATTGAGAACCCGCGCCATATCGAAATCCAGGTTCTGGGCGACAAACACGGCAATGCCATCTATCTGGGCGAGCGGGAATGTTCGATCCAGCGGCGGAACCAGAAGGTGATCGAAGAGGCGCCATCGCCGCTTCTGGACGAGGAGACCCGCCGCAAGATGGGCGAGCAGGCGGTCGCCCTGGCCAAGGCGGTGGATTATGACAGCGCGGGGACGGTGGAATTTGTCGCCGGGCAGGACAAGAGCTTCTTCTTTCTTGAAATGAACACCCGCCTTCAGGTGGAGCACCCGGTGACCGAACTGGTCACGGGTGTCGATCTGGTGGAGCAGATGATCCGCGTTGCGGCGGGTGAACAGCTGGACCTGGCCCAGAAGGATGTGACCCTCTCGGGCTGGTCGGTGGAAAGCCGGATCTATGCGGAAGATCCGTACCGCAACTTCCTGCCTTCTATCGGCCGTCTGGTACGCTATCAGCCGCCGGAAGAGCAATCCGGCGATGGGGTGACGATCCGCAACGATACCGGTGTCGTGGAAGGCTCGGAAATCTCCATGTTCTACGATCCGATGATCGCCAAGCTGATCACCCACGCCCCCAGCCGGGATCAGGCGATTGCGGCGATGAGCGAAGCGCTGGACGCGTTTTATGTGGATGGCATCCAGCACAATGTGCCCTTCCTGACCGCCCTCATGAACCATCCACGCTGGCGCGCCGGGGATCTGGCCACCAGTTTCATTGCTGATGAATATCCGGACGGGTTTTCCCCGGCCGAGCCGGATCAGGAGGCGCTGAACGTGCTGGCGGCGGTCAGCCTGTCCATGGGGGCGCTGGAAAAGGAACGCCTTGATCATCTGCCCGGCCGTTTGCGGCCCCATTCGGGGGCGGTGCGCGAAGACTGGGTGGTCAAGCTGGACAAGGCCTATGTGCCGATCCGTCTCGCCGCCGGATATCCCGGAACCCCGGTGGAAATGGATGTGGCCCTTGGCGGCGGACCGGTTTTGACCGTGAGCTCCGAGTGGAGCCCCGGCGATGCGCTGTGGTCCGGCCGGGTCGGGGATCAGAGCGTCACGGTTCAGGTGCGCCCGGTCACCGGCGGCTACCGGCTGGACTGGCAGGGCTATTCGGTTGTGGCCAGGGTGCTGAGCCCGCGCGTGGCCGAGCTGGACAGGCTCATGCCGGAAAAACTGCCGCCGGACACTTCAAAAATGCTGCTTTGCCCGATGCCGGGCCTTGTGGTCTCCATCGCCGTGGAAGAAGGGCAGGAGGTCAAGGCCGGGGAACAGCTGGCGGTGGTCGAGGCCATGAAAATGGAAAACGTCTTGCGGGCGGAACGGGACTGCACGGTCACCGCGATCAAGGCCGCCCCCGGCGACAGTCTCGCGGTGGATGCCGTGATCATGGAGTTTTCCTGAGCGGCATTGCCTGCAGGATACCGCGTTGAAAGCGAAGAGCTCCGGTCTTGCGGCCGGAGCTTTTTTGTTTGGTGACGTTTGGACGGAGAGTGTCTTTAGGAAAGTAAAGTCGTCAGACAGATTATTGACTGAATATGTTGTCTAGATCACATTTTTTTGGTGATTATTATTATAGATGACGCAAGTGCCGTTCGGGCTGCGGCGCATTTGCAAGCAACACATTGAAAGAAAAACGATGCCTATTTATTCATCAATTGGAATCAGCGGGTCTGTTGGCAGGAGCGGCAAAAACGATCCCTTCGACGTGCGTACGGTTCAACAGCGGCTGAATGATTTGATGCATGCGCCCAGAGTGCCGCTGGCGGTCGACGGCAAGTCCGGTCCCAAGACACGGGGTATGATCCGTGACTTTCAGCATTCGGTGCTGCACTTCCGCTGGCCAGACGGCCGGGTTGACCCGGCAGCAAAAACAATCGCCGCCCTGAATGATCCGGCCTCAGAAAGCATCTGGGCGCAGGCGTCGATCCAGCCTTTCATTCCAGACAAGCCGTCCGGCGGCGGAAGCCAGAGCGATGATGTGATTGACGAGATCATCGAAGACCTGAAGGACGAGTTCGGCATGTCCGAAGGGGAAGAAAAGGCCATGCGAAAGGTTCTTGGCGAGGTGCTGAAAGGCAACCACCCTGGAGGCCCCACCAGCGCCGAAAAGGCCGGCAGCTATGGCCGTCTCTTTTTCAAGGCAGTGCGGGGCGGGCTCGTGTTCGCCGCTGCCAACAGTCCGCTTTGGGTCATGGGAGCGGTTTTGAGCATGGCGGCGCCCTTTGTCATGTTTTATGGCTTTTTGAAAGTGCTGGGAAAATCCATGCAGACGGGATCCCGCATTTATGGGGCCGTCGGGGCTGCCTACGCGACAGCCTATTGGGTCCATGGCGGTGTCAAGCCAGTTGGATGCCAGACCCTGATTGCGCGCAACAAGTCCAAACCACCGGAATGGCGGCAAAAGCCGGAAGACATGGAAAAATGCTGGCGTGAAGGCTGGAAATCGGCCTGGAATGCCATGGAAAAAATGTGCGCCGATGAGGCGCGCAAGGCCGGGTGCTCCAAAGAGGAAATGCACAAGGCGCTTCAGATGTTCATGGGCGTGAACAGTCCGCAGCAGATTGCCCGCAGCTGCCTGTTGCAGATTTCCAAGGATCTGCGTCTCAAGGACCCCAATGTCGCCAATGTTGCTGGCCTGCTGGCAAACGAACTCATTTATCCCCATTGAGGTTGAGGCTCTGATCCATCACGCTCAGACCAAGTCACTTCAAGGTTTTTGCAAGGGCAGGGCTGTGCTAGGCAAAACAGGCACACCTTCCCGCATGGACCTGCAATGACATCCTTAAAAACAGTTCTCTTCGATCTTGACGGCACCCTGACAGACCCTTTTGAGGGGATCACGCGGTCTATTCAATATGCGCTTGGCAAGATGGGCGCGGCCGTTCCAGAGGCTGCGGAGCTGCGCTGGTGCATCGGTCCGCCGCTCTGGGACAGCTTTGCCGTGCTGCTGAAGACACAGGACCGGGCGGTTCAGGACAGGGCCGTGGGGTTCTACCGGCAACGCTACACGGCAACGGGGCTCTTTGAGAACACGCTGATTGACGGGATCCCCGAATGCCTGGAGGCTTTGCGCGCAGCCGGGCTTGACCTTCACGTGTGCACCTCCAAGCCCCATGCCTACGCGGGCAAGATTGTCGATCATTTCGGCTTGAGGCCGCATTTTGGCGAGGTTTATGGCTCGGAACTGAGCGGTGAGCGCTCAGCCAAGGCCGAGCTGATCCGTCATATTCTGGACGAGCAGGGCCTGGCAGCGTCTGAGACCCTCATGATCGGCGACCGCAAACATGACCTTATCGGGGCCAATGCCAATGCGGTGCGCGGGGTTGGTGTGCTTTGGGGCTATGGCAGCCGGGAGGAACTCTCGGCGCAAGAGCCGGTTCTGATCGTTGAAACTCCGATAGAAATTTCAGCGATACTGAAAATTTAGTCGTTTTTCGTTGCGAACGGCGAGGAAGTTTTCTAGATATGCCACCGAGAGAACAGTTCTCGGGGCGGGGTGAAACTCCCCACCGGCGGTATCAGGGAAGCCTGGAGCCCGCGAGCGCCCTGGAAGATATCTGCCAGGGGTCAGCAGATCCGGTGAAAGGCCGGAGCCGACGGTTCATGCCAGTCCTTCTGAAAAAAGACCTCGCGACAGCAGGTCTTTTGACGAGAGGCGGCAGGTGGCAGGTTCTGGAGACAGGAGCGGCCCAAAGTCCGGATGAGAGAGAACTTGACTGTGGTCCTTTCAAGTGGGGCCAGCAGGCGCGTGTCTTTTAGAGACTGTTCTGGACTGGTTCAACGGGACGGGACATAGGCCATGGCCGCAGACACTTCTTTTACTTCCCAAAAATCCTTGCTGGGGGCCTTGGCAATGGTTGGGGCCGGCATCTGTTTTGCGCTTGTGAACGGGGCCCTGCAGGCCTCGACTATGCAATTGGGCGTGCCGTCCACCTCTGCCGCATTCTGGCAATATGGCCTTGGCCTTGTGGCTGCGCTGCCCTTTGTGCTCCGGCGCGGCTTCAGCGCCCTCAAGACGCACCAGCTTGGCTGGCATCTCCTGCGCGGTCTTCTGGCGGTCATCGGCATTCAGATGTGGGTGGCCGGTCTGGCCCGGGTGGAAATCTGGCAGGCTATTGCGCTGGTCATGACATCGCCCTTCTTCGTGATCATTGGGGCAAAGCTGTTTTTTGGGGAGCGGGTCGGCCTTGTGCGCTGGCTGGCGACCCTGGCCGGTTTTTCCGGCGGAATGGTCATTCTGGCGCCCTGGTCGGCCGGGTTCCACTGGGGCGCGGCACTGCCGCTTGGGGCTGCCGCCTTCTGGGCGGGTACGTCGCTGGTGACCAAGAAGCTGACTGAAACCGAGCAGGCTGACACGATTACCGTCTATCTGTTGTTGCTCCTGACGCCGGTCAACGCGCTGCTGGCGTTTGGCGAAGGCGGCATAGCCCTGGCAGCGGGCCCGGTCCTCTGGCTGCTGATTGGCGCAGGCGTTCTGACCGGCATTGCCAATTTTCTGCTGACCCTGGCCTACCAGACTGCGGATGCGGCCTTTGTGCAGCCCTTTGATCACTTGAAGCTGCCATTCAACATCGCGGTCGGGTTTCTGGCCTTCGGCTTTGCCCCGTCCGGGGCTTTCTGGCCCGGGGCTCTGGTGATCGCCGGAGCATCGCTCTTTGTGATGGTGGATGAACAAAGGCGCGGCCGCCAAAAAGCGGTCGCAGCCTGACCACAAAGTTGGGGCAAAGGGGAGGCATCCTGGCTGAGGCTGGGATAGGGTGAGGGGCACGCGACTTTGTCCCGCAGCCATAGCCTTCCAGATCCTTGCCAAGGAGTTGCCCATGTCCACTGACCTGCTGACCGTCCATGTTCTGATCGAAGGCCGCGTTCAGGGCGTCGGCTACCGGGCGTGGTGCGCGGAGGCGGCGGCGGCGCGGGATCTGGCGGGCTGGGTGCGAAACCTGCAAACGGGCGCTGTGGAAGCGGTCTTTTCCGGAACCCAGGACAATGTCTCGGACATGCTGGACGTGGTCTGGAGCGGGCCGAGATTCGCCCGGGTCACCGCCGTGCGGGATCTGGAGCCGGTGTCCCGTCCGGGCGGCGGGTTTGAGGTCCGGGAAACCTCGTAGTGTCTCCGATCCTTTTCTGTCTTGTGTATCAATTCCGGCTTTCGGCGTTGAACTGTCACGGAAATATCGCAATGATCTGATCTCACTTGTGAAACAATCAGATTTTAGCATTTGCCTGACGGAGGAGACGGACCGTGAAGATTGCGATACTGGGCGGAGACGGATTTGTCGGCTGGCCCACATCCTTGCACCTGTCGGACAAGGGCCACGACATTCATGTGATCGACAATCTCAGCCGCCGGTGGATTGACGCGGAACTCGGTGTTCAGTCGCTAACGCCGATGGATTCGATCCAGGAACGCACACGGATCTGGAAACAGGAGACCGGCAACACCATCCATTTCCATTTGATCGACATTGCCACTGATTACGAGGTCTTCAAGGCCTGGCTCGCGGAGCACCGCCCCGACGCCATCATCCATTTCGCCGAACAGCGGGCGGCGCCCTATTCGATGAAATCGGACCAGCACAAGAATTACACCGTCAACAACAATGTGAATGCGACCCATCACCTGCTGAATGCCATGGTGGAACTGGGGCTGGATGCCCATCTGGTGCATCTGGGCACCATGGGGGTCTATGGTTATTCCAGTGTTGGTGCGGCCATTCCTGAGGGGTACTTGAGCGTTGATGTGGAAACGTTGAGCGGTGCGAAGGCCCCCCAGGAGATCCTGTATCCGGCCAATCCCGGCTCGATCTACCACATGACCAAGTGCCTCGATCAATTGCTGTTCCAGTTTTACGCCAAGAATGACGGACTGCGGATCACCGATCTGCATCAGGGCATTGTCTGGGGCACCCATACGGAGCAAACCCGCCGTCACAAACAGCTGATCAACCGGTTTGACTATGACGGTGATTACGGCACCGTGCTGAACCGCTTTCTGATTCAGGCGGCCATCGGCTATCCGCTCACCGTGCATGGAACCGGCGGTCAGACACGGGCCTTTATCCATATTCAGGATTCCGTACGCTGCATCGAGCTGGCACTGAACAACGCCCCCAAGCCGGGCAGTCGGGTCAAGGTGTTCAATCAGATGACCGAAACCCACCGGGTGCGGGATCTGGCCGAACTGATCTCCCGGCTCACTGGCGCGAAGGTTGCCTATCTCCCCAATCCACGCAAGGAAGCGGCGGAAAACGACCTCGTGGTGGAGAACCGGCAATTCCTGGAGCTTGGTCTTGAGCCGATCAAACTGGCAGACGGGCTGTTGAGCGAAGTGGTGGACGTGGCCAGGGCCTTTGCCTATCGGGTGGACCGCAGCCGGGTGCCCGCCGTGTCCGCCTGGACCAGGGAGATTGCCGAAGAGATCGAGCATGACCCTGAACATCCGCGCCTGAAATCGGTCTCCTGAGGGCGCCATGCTGTCAGGACCTGATTTTGACCGGCCGGCCCGCTCGAAAGCGGCCTATGTGACGCTGGTGACCAACAAGGACTATGTGCTCGGCGCGGCGGCTCTGCTGCAGTCGCTGCGCGTGAGCTGCACGGAAGCGGATCTTGTGGTGCTGGCAACTCCCGGAGTGGCGGTTTACGATCTGACGATGCTGGAAGACCTGCGCCCCCGTATTGGCATATGCGATCGGCTGCCAACGTCAGACGCATTTAACGAGCGCCACGAGCGCGGGCGTCTGCACGCGGCCGCACCCTTCACCAAGGGCGGCAAGCCGGTTTTTCACACACCGCTCGACAATTTCGTCAAGCTGCGCCTGTGGCAGCTGAAAGACTATGAACGGGTGGTCTTCATCGATGCGGATGCGCTGGTGCTGCAAAACTGCGACAGGTTGTTTGCCTATCCGGACTTTTGCGCCGCACCGAATGTCTATGAGAGTCTTTCCGACTTTCACCGGCTGAACAGCGGTGTTTTCACCGCTCGCCCGGATGCGGCCACGTTTGAGGCCATGCTGGCCAGGCTGGACCAGCCAGACGCGTTCTGGCGGCGAACCGACCAGACGTTTTTGGAGAATTATTTTCCCGGTTGGCACGGGCTGCCGGTCTTTTACAACATGCTGCAATATGTCTGGTTCAACCTGCCGGAGCTGTGGGACTGGCGCCAGATCCATATTCTCCACTACCAGTATGAAAAACCCTGGCAGGCGGGCCACGACAAGGCGGACCGCCTCAGGCCGCTGATAGATCTGTGGCAGCGTTTTGCCAGTGGCCGGGATCTGCCGGTGGATCTGGGCCGCTTGCCCGGCCCGCTGGAGGCTGCGGCGGTGAAAGCCTCGTAAATGCAGGTGCTGGTCACAGGAGCAAATGGCATTGCAGGCCGGTTTCTGACCCATAGATTGCTTGCCGATGGCCATGAAGTGATGGCGCTGGGCCGTACGCCTTTGCAGCAGAACCCGGCCGCCTTTTTCCCGTTTGATCTGGCCGGGCCCGCGCCGGTTCTGCCCGGTGCCGAGGTGCTGGTCCATGCGGCCTTCCATCATGAGCGGGGCAAATACCGGGGCGGCGAGGGAGCCGATCCGGAGCGGTTTCACGCGTTGAACGGGGCGGGGACAGAGAGGCTGTTTCAGGCCGCCAGAGCCGCAGGTCTGCGCCATGTGGTGTTCCTGTCCAGCCGTGCCATTTATGGCGACCACCGGCAGGGCGAGGTGCTGCGGGAAAGTGATCCGGTTCAGCCGGACACCCATTATGGTCTTGTCAAAAAGACCGGCGAAGACGCTTTAAGGCGCCTGTGCGGACCGGGGTTCTTCGGCACGGTGCTGCGCCCCACGGGGCTTTATGGCGCCGTTCCGGGCCGCATGGACCACAAATGGACCGGTCTCTTCGAGGAGTTTCTGTCGGGCAGACCGGTCGCGCCGCGCTGCGGTACGGAACTTCATGGGGAGGATCTGGCGGCTGCCGTGTCGCTGCTTCTTTCAGGCCGCAGGGGCGGGGAGTCCTTTGAAATATATAATGCGTCCGATCTTCTTGTTGACCGTCGGGATCTGCTCGGGCGTCTTCAAACCGCCTGCGGCCGGGGCGGACCATTGCCTGAGGCGTCCAGCGCCCGGCCCTCCGTCATGGAGACAGCCAGGCTGGAAGCTCTTGGCTGGCGGCCGGGGGGCTCGGAAAAGCTGAATGGTTTCGTGGAAGCGTGCGCCCGGGCGCTGTAACACCAAGCGCGGTCAAATAGGTCATCATCAATTGCCTTTGGTATTGAGCGGGTCAAACGGTGTCAGGCGCGCCTTCGGTCTCAACGGGGCCGAAGATTTTCTCAAATTCCGCCCGGAGCACGGTATCGTTTTCCACCATGGTCACCGGCAGACCAAGATCCACAAGGCTGGTCACCCCGTGTTCTGTCACCCCGCAAGGCACAATGCCGGAAAAATGCTCCAGGTCCGGATCGACATTGAAGCTGATGCCGTGAAACGTGACCCATTTGCGCAAGCGGATGCCGATGGCCGCAATCTTGTCTTCGGCCGAGGCGCCGCGCTCCGGGCGCGCAACCCACACACCAACCCGGTCTTCCCGGCGCTCGCCTCTCACATGATAGTGCCAGAGCGTGTTGATCAGCCAGGCCTCCAGCGCGGAGACGAAGGCGCGGATATCCTGCTGGCGGCGTTTCAGATCCAGCATCACATAGGCCACCCGCTGGCCGGGGCCATGATAGGTGTGCTGGCCGCCGCGCCCGGTCCGGTAGACGGGAAACCGGCCCGGGGCAACCAGATCGCTGTCATTGGCGCTGGTGCCGGCGGTGTAAAGCGGCGGGTGCTCCAGCAGCCAGACAAGCTCATTTGCCGTGCCTGCAGTGATTCTTTCCACCCGCTGCGTCATCTGCTCAAGGGCGGTTTCATAGCCGACCAGATCATCGGAAATGCGCCACTCGACAGGGGCGGAGCCCGGTTCGGGCTGAAAACTGAAGGAAAGCGTGTTTCTTTCGGCAGGTGACATGTGGATGACAGTTCTTTGTTTTTTGAGCTGGCTTGCCGGGCCGTGGTATGGTGGGGCGCTGGCGGTTTCGCCCTATTTAAGGATCTTGAGGTCTTATGGCCACCTTTGACGAAATCAAAGTCGACATTTCCGTTGTGCTCGGCGAATCCGAAATGCCGGTGCATCAGCTCCTGCGCATGGGCCGCGGTGCGGTGATCGATCTGGACGTTTCGGAGGATGATGACGTCAAGATCTACGCCAACAACACTCTGGTGGCAAAAGGGCAGGTGGTGCTTCTGGGCGAGCGGATCGGCATTTCCATAACCGAAGTGCTGTTGCGCGGGCCGGAAGTGCGCCCAATGCGCACCGACGGGCCGCTCTGAGCCTTGCCGGCGAAAAACACCCGGTAGAACACGGCCGGATGTGCAGGCCTGTGAATTATTGCGCACTCGGCCCTTGCGCCCCCAAAAACCTTTTGCTACATGGGGCGCCTCGACGCAGACAGCGCCGGGAAACAATCGAATATGCGGTCGTGGCGGAATTGGTAGACGCGCAGCGTTGAGGTCGCTGTGGGGTAAAACCCGTGGAAGTTCGAGTCTTCTCGACCGCACCATTCAAAAACAAAGGGTTACGTCTTCCGGGCGTAACCCTTTGTTTTTTCCAAGCAACTCCAAGCTAGCTCTTCAGTAGCCTTTCCGACCTTGTTGCGTCCAACCATCGCCTGTGCGATGCGCTCTTTCATGATGGCTTTGAAGTTTCGTGCTTGTCTCAGAATTGGGGTTCAGCGTTCGCTATAAGTCTCGGATGCACGCTTGAGATAGCTGCAGAACGTCCAAGTCCCATAGTCATCGGGCGAAAGCTCATCTGGGTGTATACGGCTGAACCGCTGGCTGAAGTCAGCGTCGTTTAAGATCTCCAAGATCCCGGACGCGTTGATGTCCGTCTGGGCATCGGCAAAGCTGCGCGTCGCTCCTTTAGCCGATTTTGCTACCTTGCTTTGTAGTCATGACATAGTGTTGTCCCGCACATAGACTTTTTTGCCGTCAAAGCGAAAACCCAAATATTCAAAACCGTTCTTGCCGATCGGACACCAGCGATCCCGAACCCTCGTTATTTAATGCTGAGCCTGTTTCTTTGAGAAGAAACAGAGGGGAAATACACAAGAGGGCAGCACTCGAAGAGGCGCTTTCTTCCCTGTGATCTTGCGCACGCATCCCAACCCTGTGGACCAGCCGCCGATTTGCGGTGGCGCTTCGGGCCGGTAAGGGATAGTTCTGGGTTGAAGACCGGTGCTGGGGCGCCGAAGGCGCTGGCGGACGTAAAAAGGGGGGCACCGGATGGGGGACGCGGCTGAGCTTGACGTCACTGCCGTACCGGGGCCTCAAATCCCCGTCCGGGACGGGGAGGAGCGTCTCAACCCCGCGTTCATTGCCGCCATTGAAACCGCGATTGAGGCGCAGGACCGCTTTGCGCTGAAAGAACTGGCCGGGGATCTGCACGAAGCCGATACTGGCGACCTTCTGGAAACGCTGAGCGCCGATGAGCGGGCCGCGTTCATCCGGCTGCTTGGCGAAGAATTCGACTATACCGCCCTGACGGAGACCGACGAGGCGGTCCGCCTGCAGGTTCTGGAAGATCTGCCCAACGAGGTGATCGCCGAAGGGCTGGGCGAGCTCGATTCCGATGATGCGGTCTATATTCTGGAAGATCTGGATGCGGATGATCAGGCCGCGATCCTGGAAGAGCTGCCTTATGCGGACCGGGCGCAGCTGAAAAAGGCGCTGGATTATCCCGAAGACAGTGCTGGCCGGCGCATGCAGAGCGAATTCATCGCCGTTGCGCCTTTCTGGACCGTGGGCCAGACCATCGACTATATGCGCGAAGCCCGCGATCTGCCGGACAGTTTTTACGAGATCTATGTGGTCGATCCGGCCTTCAAGCTGCTGGGTTCGGTGCATCTGGACAAGATCCTGCGCACCAAGCGGGCCGAGAAGGTGACCTCCATCATGGAGGAGACCCGGCAGGCTGTGCTGGCAACGGAAGACCAGGAAGAGGTGGCCCGCCGGTTCGAGCGCTACAATCTGGTGTCCTCCGCTGTGGTGGATGAGAACGAGCGCCTTGTGGGCGTTCTCACCGTCGACGACATTGTCGATGTCATTCAGGAAGAGGCAGAAGAGGACCTGCGCGCCCTGGCCGGGGTGGGCGATGAGGAAATTTCCGACAGCGTCGTCACCATTGCCCGCTCGCGCCTGACCTGGCTGGTGGTCAATCTGGGGACTGCCATTCTGGCCTCGGTCGTGATCGCGCTTTTTGAAGACACGATTGAAGCCATGGTGGCCCTGGCCGTACTGATGCCGATTGTCGCCTCCATGGGCGGGAATGCGGGTACTCAGACCATGACAGTGGCGGTGCGCGGCATTGCCACCCAGGAATTGAGCGCGCGCAACATGATGCGGGTGCTGAACCGTGAAATTCTGGTAAGCGCGCTGAATGGGGTGGCGCTGGCGGTGCTGATCGGTCTCACCGCCTGGCTCTGGTTTTCCAGCCCGGGCCTTGGCGTGGTGATTGCTGGGGCCATTATCATCAACATGCTGTTTGCCGGGCTTTCAGGGCTTTTGATCCCGATTGTTCTGGACCGGCTGAACGTCGATCCGGCTATTGCCTCCAGCGTGTTCGTGACCACGGTGACCGATGTGGTCGGCTTTTTTGCTTTTCTTGGCATCGCCGCTCTGTGGTTCGGCCTGCCGCTATAGGGCGCGCCGCATTCCGAGGGTTTCAGGCCAATTGTCTTTTGCGTTGAAATCCTTGATTTCAGAAAGCGAAAGGCAAATCCAATTCAACGCGATTTATTCTCAAGCTGCGCGCAGGTTGCCTCTGCCGTTCTGCATGCGGTTCGGTCACGCGCCGCAGACAAACACTTTCTGGCGTTCACAGGCGGCAGTGCGGTGGTGTTAGGAGTTCCGGTCGGCTCCGTTGGAAAAGAGCGCCAGAAGGGCGTCAAGGTTTGGATAGGTGGCGAGCGCAATCAGATCCCAGTCCTCACCGCCGCTCAGAAAGGTTCCCCTGCACGGGGCCGCATAGGGGAAGCTGCAGCCGATATTGCCATGTGAGGCATGCTCACGGCGCCATAGCTTGAAAACGCCTCCCGGCCGCTCACGCCCGCGCAGCCCTCGTCATAGGCGGCTTCGCGCGCAGTTTGAACAGATTGATCAAAGTGACAGCCTGGTCTGCAGCGCGGCTTAAATTTGCGCGCCATTGGCTCTCTTTGGGGCAAGTTCCGTCATGGCCGGTTCCATACCGCTGCGGGGCTTGAATAAATTTAGGCGAGAAATTTCGGGTTGGGACAGGCGCTGATCAGCGCCCGTCCTGTGTCCGCAGATTGTCCCGCAAGGTGATGATCTTCGCCTGCAGGTCCGTGACCTCTTCGATGGTCAGTCCGGTGGCGGAGAAAATGCAGCGGGCAAAGTCCTCTGTCTTCTTTTGCAGGGCGCGGCCCTTGCGGGTGAGTTTCAGGATCACCTGGCGCTCGTCCTTGGCGTTGCGCGTGCGCGTGAGCAGGCCCATGGCCTCCAGCCGTTTCAACAGCGGGGTCAGCGTGTTGGTGTCCAGCTGCAGCCGCGATGTGATCGCGCCAACCGGTACTTTGTTGGTCTCCCACAGAACCGTCATGGCCAGAAACTGCGGATAGGTGAGTCCGATCTCCTTCAAAAGCCCTTTATAGACGCCGTGCATGGCGTGGTTGGCGGAATAGAGGGCAAAACACAGGAAGCCTTCCAGAGACGCTGGTGCTCCGGTATCCAGCTCAGACGCAGCGGCATCCGCTTCTGCGTTCGGGCTGATGACGGCGTCCGGTGTGTTGACGGCATCGGTCTCAGCACCGGCGCGCGCGGTCTCATGCGCTCCATTGTCACCGGATTTGGCAGCGGCTTTGGGGGCTGGAGGCTTGGCTGATTCAGGCGCGGCGGTGCCGGTCTCCAGGCTTTCCGGGGCTGGATCTTTGTGGGGAGGGGCGGCAGCAGCCTCTTCCGCAGTTCCTTTTGCAGCGGACGGGGCCACCGTCTTTGCCTTGTCCTTGCGGGCCGGGGCGGGCTTCTGCCTGTTTGGGGTCTCTTCGGGCGCCGACAATCCGATGGCGTCCAGCAGAGACATCTGGTCACTCGTCTCGTTCATAAGACACTTTATAAGTCGCGCGCGATATGATCGCAACATATTGACGGCGGGCCGAAGCGGGTTTATGTGAGTAAAATATATCGTGCACGATATAAATTGAAGCCGGGACGCGAACGGTGTCCTGGTGCAAGATCAAAACGGAGCTGTAAAAAATGCCAGTCGATGTTGTATATGAAACCCGCGCCCGGGCCACCGGCGGCCGGGATGGAACGGCGGAAACCTTGAGCGGATCTTTCAAGGTGACCCTGTCCACGCCGAAGGAACTGGGCGGTGCCGGCGGGCCGGGCAATAACCCGGAAGAACTCTTTGCTGCCGGATATGCGGCCTGTTTCATTGGCGCGCTGAAATTCGTTGCCGCTCAGGAAAAGAAGGCGGTTCCCGCTGAGACCTCAATCACCTCCACCGTGGGCATCGGTGCCAGATCGGAAGGCGGCTTCGGTCTTGCCGTGGCTCTGGACGTGTCCCTTCCGGGCGTTGAGCGGGCGGTGGCTGAAGATCTGGTGGCCAAGGCCCATCAGGTCTGCCCCTATTCCAATGCGACCCGGAACAATATTGACGTGCAGTTGACCGTCGCCTGAGGCAGCATTTCCCAGGAGTTAAGACCTCCACGGCGCTGCGCGGAGCGCTTTGTGACAAGCCGCCTTGCCGGATTGCAGGGCGGCTTTTCCGCGTGGGCGATGGACGGGATGGGGAAATTCGGCAAGGATTGCAGGATGTTCAACTGCATTCCCGAAAACGGACGAGGCCCATGGCAACACCACCCCTGATCGATGGCATTCTGGAAACGGCGGTTTATGTGGATGACATGGACGCGGCCCATGAGTTCTATGCAAACGTGCTTGGTCTGAAGCGTATGGTGTCGGGAGACCGGCTCTATGCCTATGACGCAGGACCCGCGCAGGCCTTGCTTGTGTTTCACCGCGGCGCGACGGGAGACGATGTGGACACGCCGGGCGGGGTGGTGCCGGGCCATGATACGTCCGGGCACAGCCATTTCGCCTTCCGGGTGCGGGCTTCCCAGCTGGAGCCCTGGCGGGCCTACCTGAAAGAGGCCGGCATTCCGCTCATCAGCGAAGTGACCTGGCCGGCGGGCGGAACCAGTCTTTACTTCAATGATCCGGACGGCAATGTTCTGGAACTTGCGGCTGCACCGCTCTGGCCGAATTACACCATCGAGACGTGAGCGGTTTGCCCTGCAGAGACACAGCCGTTCTTATCGTGATTTTTAAGACCTTTGCCGCATAGTCACACCTCCCAAAGGGGTGGGTGATCTTATGAATGTCTTGCAAGCGGTTTTCCGGGTTTTGTTTTATGGCGTGGTCGGATGCCTTATCTCGGCGGCTGGAGCTGCGTATTTCTTCATGAGCTGGGAACCGGACAGGGATGATTTTCCCCTTCGCGGCGTGGATGTGTCCCACCACCGTGGCGACATCGACTGGTCCAAGGTGGCCCAAAGCGATATCTCCTTTGCCTATATGAAGGCCAGCGAGGGGGGAGACTTCAAGGATGGCGCTTTTGCCCGCAACTGGGCAGGCGCCGGGGCGGCGGGGCTTGCGCGCGGTGCATATCATTATTTCAGCCTCTGTAAATCCGGCCGCCAGCAGGCGGAAAACTTTCTCTCTGTCCTGCCGGACGACCCGGACATGCTGGCGCCCGTGCTGGATCTGGAATTCACCGGCAACTGTGCAAAACGCCCACCGGTGGAGGTGGTTTTGCAGGACATTTCAGACTTTGTCCTGCGGGTGGAGCAGGCGAGGGGAAAGGAAGTCATTTTCTATGCGCCGGACGAGTTTTATCAGGTCTATCTGAAGGGGAAGGGGCTCAACCGGCGCCTGTGGGCGCGCTCCATCTGGCATTCACCCGCCTATACCAGGACCTGGACCCTTTGGCAGTATCAGGACCGGGGCATGGTGGACGGCATTTCCGGCAATGTCGATCTGAATGTGCTCAATGCAGGGGTGACGGTTTCAGATCTGAAATCTTGACCTTAGATGCTGAAAAATAAAATAAAAAACAGACATGTTGACTTTAACGTAAAAAGCTTGAACTGTTCCTGCGACGAGGAGCGGGCATGCAGCGCTATTACACGATCACACAGCTGACCCAGGAATTTGACATCACGACACGGACCTTGCGCTTCTATGAAGCCCAGGAGCTGCTGGCGCCCCAAAGGCGTGGCCGTCAACGGCTCTATACGCCCGGGGACCGGACCCGCCTGAAGCTTATTCTCAGGGGCAAGCGGCTCGGTTTTTCCTTGAATGAAATCAAGGAAATGATCGAAATGTATGCCAGTTCGCCGGGGGAGAGTGGGCAATTGCGGCTGTTTTTGGAAAAAATCGCACTCCGCCGGGCGGAGCTGATGGAAAAGCAGCGGGACATTGAGCTGACCCTTCTGGAGCTGGACGACGTTGAAGAGGGCGCCAGGGCCCGCATGGCGGAATTGCGCAGCCGTGCCCGGGTGGAGACCGAATAATGGATCTTGCCCCCAGAGACCCGGAGTGGGAACACCGGGTCAGAACAAGTTTTGCCGCCCAGGGCTTCATGCAGCATCTTGGCGCCGAGCTGGTCCATCTGGCGCCGGGCGGGGTCGATATCGAGCTGAAACACTCTGATGTTCTGACCCAGCAGCATGGCTTTTTCCATGCGGGGGCGACCTCGTCGATTGCCGACAGCGCGGCCGGTTATGCCGCCCTGACGCTGTTTGCTCCGGGCTGCGGGGTCTTGACCAGCGAATACAAGATCAACCTGCTCAATCCGGCCCGCCAGGCCGTGCTTCTGGCAAGAGGGCGGGTGGTCAAGCCGGGCCGGACCTTGACCATTGCCAAGGCGGATGTCTACGGGCTGGACGAGGGCAGTCAGGTCCATGTGGCGACCGGCCTGTTCACTTTGGCCAATGTTTCAGGTGTGAAGGACTAAATGGAATGACTGACCTTTCGGTGCGGGCGCTGACACGTGCGGATCAGGCCGCCTGGCGGGACCTCTGGCAGGGCTATCTTGCCTTTTATGAGCAGGACCTTCCCGGGGCCGTGACAGAGGAGCTGTTTGAACGCCTGCTCTCTCCAGAAGGCCACAGGGCTCTGGTGATTGAGGGCGCGGACGGGATTGCCGGTTTCGTGCATTACCTGTTTCACGACAACACCTGGTCCAGCGGGCAGAGCTGCTATCTGGAGGATCTTTATGTGAGCCCTGACGCGCGCGGTGGCGGTGCAGGTCGCAAGCTGATCGCTGCGGTTTACGCTTCGGCAGATGCCGAGCCGGGTGCCAGCGGCAAGGTCTACTGGCACACGGATAAGGACAACAAACGCGCGCAGGCGCTTTACAACCGCATCGGCGAGCTGACCGGCGACATTCGCTACAACCGTCCGGACAAGGATGGCCCCTTGGAGTAAATCACATGATCCGCAACGACTTTCCGTCTTTCAATTTCGATCTTGATGACACCGCGGACATGATCCGCGACACGGTCCGCTCCTACAGCCAGGACCGGATTGCGCCGCTGGCGGAAAAGATCGACCGGGACGACTGGTTTCCCCGTGAGCTGTGGCCGGAAATGGGCGAGCTTGGCCTTCACGGCATCACGGTGGAGGAAAGCTGGGGCGGGGCGGGTCTTGGCTATCTGGACCATTGCATTGCCATGGAAGAGATCAGCCGGGCCTCCGCCTCCATTGGCCTGAGTTACGGCGCCCATTCCAATCTATGTGTCAATCAGCTGCGCCGCTGGGGCAATGAAGACCAGAAGAACCGCTATCTCCGCAAGCTGATTTCGGGCGAGCATCTGGGGGCGCTCGCCATGTCCGAGCCGGGAGCCGGGTCGGATGTGGTCTCCATGAAATTGCGGGCCGAGAAAAAGGGCGACCGCTATGTGCTTAATGGCTCCAAGATGTGGATCACCAATGGACCGTCCGCGGACACATTGATCATCTATGCCAAGACCGATCCGGCTGCGGGGCCCAAGGGCATCACGGCGTTTCTGGTCGAAAGGGATTTTGCAGGCTTTTCCGTTGCCCAGAAACTCGACAAGCTGGGCATGCGGGGGTCGGAAACCGGAGAACTGGTGTTTCAGGACTGCGAAGTGCCGGAGGAAAACGTGCTTGGCGAGGTCGGCAAGGGCGTTAATGTGCTCATGTCCGGGCTGGACTATGAGCGGGCGGTTCTGGCCGCCGGGGCCATTGGCATCATGCAGGCTGCCATGGATGTGGTCATTCCCTATGTCCATGAGCGCGAACAGTTCGGCCAGCCCATCGGCACGTTTCAGCTGGTCCAGGGCAAGGTCGCGGACATGTATGTGAGCATGAATGCCACCAAGGCCTATGTCTATGCGGTGGCCAAGGCCTGTGACCGGGGCGAGACCACGCGTGAAGACGCGGCCGGAGCGATCCTGTTTGCAGCGGAAAACGCCACCAGGAGCGCCCTTGATGCGATCCAGCTGCTGGGGGGCAACGGCTATATCAACGAATACCCGACCGGACGTCTGCTGCGCGATGCCAAGCTTTATGAAATCGGGGCGGGGACGTCTGAAATCCGGCGCATGCTGATCGGCCGGGAGATCTTCAACAAAACGTCATGAGCCGCTGGTACATCCAGCTCTTTTGCATTCTTTGGAGAGGTTGATGGTTGCCAGCTGGTTTTCGCACAAGGTTAAAAAACGCCGGAGCGGCATTGAAGGAACAGGGCTTTTTGCAGCCAGCCGCATCGCGCCGGGAGAGCTGGTTGTGGTCAAGGGCGGCCATGTGTTCGACCGGGCCACCCGCGACAGGCTTGCGCATACTCTTGGGCCGGCGGAAATCCAGATTGGCGACGATCTGTTCCTGGGACCGGTTACAGCCGCGGAGCGGGACGCCTCAATGATGTCTCTCAACCATTCCTGCGATCCGAATGTCGGCATCAAGGGCCAGATCTGCTTTCACGCCATGCGCCAGATCGAGGCCGGTGATGAGCTGACTTTTGATTATGCGACCGGGGACGATGATGACTGGCAGATGACCTGCGCCTGCGGGGCGGCGCTGTGCCGGGGAAAGGTGACGGGCCGGGACTGGAGGCGGCTGGAACTGCAAGAGCGCTATGCCGGCTGGTTTTCCAGCTATCTTCAAGTCAAACTTGACCCTCTGACTGAGAAAACATGAAACAGACCACGCTGCCCGCAAAGCCCGATGCCAGATCTCCGGCAGGGGCTGAAATTCGTTTTATCATGGACGGGCCAACGGGCAACATGATCCATTCCACGGTGCCGCCGGGCCAGGTCAAACGGGCGACCCGGCACCAGACGGTCAACGAATTCTGGCACGTTCTGGAAGGCAGGGGGCAGATCTGGCGGTCCTGCGGGGCGCAGGAGAGCATGGTTGACCTTCTGCCCGGCGTTTCGATCGACATTCCGGCCGGAACGGCCTTTCAATATCGATGCGAAGGCGAGACCGCTCTTAAATTCATCTGCATATCCATGCCGCCATGGCCGGGGGATCATGAAGCCGAATATGTTGACGGGATCTGGGAGCCTTTGCTGCAGAGCTGACGTGTCAACTGATCCCTGAAGGGGTCTGCCAGCGTAGAGAGGTTTTGAAGAGGAAACAGACGCTCACATGTCTAACAGCATTGCATTGGTGATTGGCGCCACGGGCGGGATCGGCTCCGCGCTGTGCCGGCACCTGGCCGGGACCGGGTGCTATGACGAGGTGACCGGCCTGTCCCGGGCATCGTCACCGCCCCTGGATCTTCTGGACGAGGCCAGTGTGGCGCTTTGGGCAGAGCGTGTTGCGGCCGGAAACGGAGAGCTGCGGCTGCTCTTCGATGCGACCGGGGCGCTGTCTCTTCCGGAAACCCGCCCGGAAAAGAGCTTGAGGGAAATTGCTCCGGAAGCGATGGCGCAGTCTTTTGCCATCAATGCCATTGGTCCGGCTCTGCTGATGAAACACTTTCTGCCCCTGCTGCCGAAAGAGGGCCGCAGCCTGTTCGTCACCCTGTCTGCCAGGGTTGGATCGATTGGCGACAACCGGGCCGGGGGCTGGTATGCCTACAGGGCCTCCAAGGCGGCGCTCAATCAGCTTGTGCGCACGGCAGCCGTGGAACTGGCGCGCAAGACCCCTGAGGCCATTTGTGTGGCCCTGCATCCGGGCACTGTGCGCACGCCCTTGACCGAAGGTTTTTCCAAAACCGGCCTGGACGTTCAGGAGCCGGAAGAGGCTGCCAGCCGTCTGAGCGCGGTTCTTGATACACTGACCCCGATACAGAGCGGCGGTTTTTTCGATCATCACGGCAAGATCATCGATTGGTAGGCCTTGGACCTGTGGCCGAGAGAACGCCGCCAGGAGCGCGGCTTGCGGGATGGGGCGGAACTGGTGCAGGCTCTCGGGATCTTAATTCAGATTCGGACAACCCCCCTATGACCGGTGAAACCGATCTCAAAGCCCTCATTTCCCACATGCGGCCCATGCTCGATCCGGAGCCTTATGTGTTCTGCACCTTCGCAAATCTCGGATTTGAAGATCTGGCAGCGCATTCACCCGTGGGGCTGTTTGCGGAAACGGAAGGCACGACGGCCATCTTGCCTGTCAAGACAGCGCATGCGCTTGGTGTTGAGGAGGCGGAGTGGTTCCGGCGGATCACCCTGGCCGTGCATTCCTCTCTGGAAGCGGTTGGCCTGACAGCGGCTGTCGCAGCGGCGCTGGCGGAGGCGGGCATTCCGGCCAATGTGGTTGCCGCCTTTTTCCACGACCATGTTTTTGTGCCCAACGAGCAGGCGGAGAGGGCTCTTGCCGTGCTTCAGGACCTTTCGCGCCCGTCCGGTTAGCTGGCCGACCGCATGAGAGCCGGCCCAAGATTAGCGCTTGCAATTTGCGCTTTGGCTTCCCATTCCTAAGCATGGGCAATCAGAGGTTTCAGCATGAAGCGGGTGAAGCGGCGTCTGTCGGCAATCATGTGCGCAGATGTTGCACAATATTCGAAATTGATGGAGCGGGACGAGGACGGAACCCTTGACCGTCTCAAGGCCTACCGATCTGTCATGTCCGCGCTGACGGAGCGCCACAATGGCCGGATCGTCAACACCTGGGGCGATGCGGTTATCATCGAATTCGTGTCGGTGATTGAAGCGGTACAATGTGCCGTTGATATTCAGAACGAATTGTCGCAGCGCAATTCGGATCTGCCGGACGGCGACCGGATGGATTTCCGGATCGGGATCAATCTCGGCGATATCATGGTTGAGGGCGATGACATCTACGGAGACGGGGTGAATGTGGCTGCCCGGCTGCAGCAGATTGCCAAAAAGGGCGGCATCATGCTGTCCCAGTCGGTGTTTGATCAGGTGAAAAACAAGGTGGCTCTGGGGTTCGACCCGCAAGGGCCCCAGCATGTGAAGAATGTCAGCGAACCGGTTGAAACCTATTCGGTGCGCCTCGGCGGACGCAATGCACCGGAGGCTCCACTGTCCGGCCCGCTTGAGGAGGCGGGGCCAGCCTCTGACAGGCCGCCACCCCACCGGGGCTGGGACCCGGATGCCAGGGCGGCTGCCAACGGGTTTGAACAGGCGCGCCGCTGGATCCGCTCCCAGCCCCGCCGTGTGCGACGCTCCGTCTTCATGATCGGTGTTTTCTTTATTTTGAACCTGCTGACGTCTGGTCTGTCGAATTTGTGGTTTGTCTGGCCGTCGCTTCCCTTCGGTGTTTTCCTCCTGTGGCATCTTTTTGTAGGAAAGAAGGACGAGGGCTCCGCTGAGACTGATCCGAAGCAGGGGTAAAGGGGCAAGACCTATCGTGGCCGCTGTTCCCATTCTGATAACTGTTTTCAGGCTATTGAGAGTTTCAAGGTTTGCGAGTGACCGATACATCGCTTAAACATGGTTCCAAGACGGGCAGCGCCGGTGTGTTGTCCCGTTCAAAAAAATGCCGGCCCGGCCGGCCCAACAGCCAAGGGAGCTTAATCCTGCGCATGAAAAATTATTCGACCACGGTGCCAGCCCGCCTCGATGATGATGACGAGGACAAGTCCAAGAGCCAGCCGTCGATCCAGGTCGACAAGCACCTGTTTGAAGCGCGCACGGTACTGATCACCGGACCGGTGACCCAGGATATGGCACGCGACGTCTGCGCCCGTCTTCTGGCGCTGGCACAGGTTTCAAACGATCCGATCACCGTGATCGTGTCCTCTCCGGGCGGCCATGTTGAATCGGGTGACATGATCCACGACACGATCAAGTTCATTGCGCCTGAAGTGCGCATTCTCGGCATGGGCTGGGTCGCCAGCGCCGGGGCACTGATCTACGTGTCTGTTCCCAAGGACAAGCGCTTTTGCACCCCCAACACGCGTTTCCTTCTGCATCAACCCTCCGGCGGCGCCGGCGGCATGGCCACCGATATCGAAATCCAGGCCAAGGAGATCATCAAGATGCGGGACCGGCTGAACAAGATCTTTGCGGATGCCACCGGCCAGCCGATCGACCGGATCGAGAAGGATACGGACCGGGATTACTGGATGAGCCCGGAAGAAGGGATCAGCTATGGTCTTGTCGGCAAGGTCGTGACCAGCGTCGATGAACTCGGCTGACCGTCTCTTGAAAGCCATGCTTTGGGGAAACGCCGGTGCTTTTGCACCGGCGTTTTCTTTTTTGAGCAAGGCGCATTTTACCCGAGATGCCTTTCGCTGCCTGATATTCAGGGCATTCGATGCAAAAGAAAAACGGTTTGAAGCGGTATGACCGCAGCACGCCTCAAGACGCAGTGGAGAGGGAGCTCCGGCTGGCGTCTGGCTTTTGAGCGCCTGGAGGGCGGCAGAGCGCTGGCGCGCTCCGCAAGGAAAGCCAGAATCCCGTCTCAGGCGGAGATCAAATCCGGTTCGACGGAATAGACCATGATCGGATCCACCGGTTTGGGATCGAGGACACGGGGGCGCAAGGTCTCCATGGAACGGCGTAGATCTGCTTCGTCGTTGGCGCATTTACGCCTTTCCAGAAAGACGCCGACCAGGTGGTCCACAAACCGTTCATACACATCCGGGCAGGTGCAGATCGGTGCCAGAAGCTGACAGATCGGCTTGCCCTCATAAGAGGGAGCCCCGCCCAGAAGAAAGATCAGGAACTCGATCAGATCATCTGAATGTTCCATTTCCGTCTTGAATGCAGAAACATCGAAATAAGGATCCTGATCAAGCCGGGTGTGCAGGTGCGGCAGCGCCCGCGACACCGCGTCACGTCCCCCGAGTTTCAAATAGAGTGTCATCTGACCAACCCTCGACTGTGCCTTTACGAAAACTACGCCCCCATATTGCCGTAGTTCGGCCCTTGCCCCTGTGACCTCGGTCACTGATCTTGTCTTTGTGAAATTAGACAAGGCTCTTCCGTATCTGAAGTAACCGGTGCGCCCGGATTCAACCGGTCTGCAACCCGCACTGGCGATCCAGATTCCCTGTAAAATATGACAGATGATTATCACATTTATTTCTGTGGTGTGACCATTAAACTTATGGATTATCAGCGGTTTTGGCTTTATATTTCTCGTTGGAAAAATTTGTATAACTTCAGAAATGCAAGAGGATTTCGCCTGTTTGATCCTTTTTTGTTTCTAAAAATAATCTTGAATATTTCTAAAACAGAAATTTAAAGGGTTGTCATGAAATCGGCTACTTAGTGGCTTCTTGTCATTTGACAGAATTTGTCGGTAATCGGGTCGCCTGGGTGTTCTTCTATCTTTCAAAAATCGGCTATTTTTTAATTCAGCCGTCCAACTTTCTCATTGTTCTGTCCCTATCAGGGCTGCTGTTTGCGTCCCTGGGGATTCGGCGCTCTGGTGCCTTGCGCCTAGCGCTTTTTGGGATTGGCGGGCTGGCCTTTGCCGGTCTGTCGCCTGCTGCCAACTGGCTTATTCTGCCCCTTGAAGAACGGTTCTCCAGGCCCGCCACCTTAGAGGGCTATGACGGCATCATCGTGCTGGGGGGCGCTGTCGATACAGTTGTCACCGGCGGCCGCGGCGATACGGCCCTGACCACGTCAGGGGAACGGCTCACGATTGCGGCACGGCTGGCGCGGCACCTGCCCGGAGCCCAGTTGATCCATACCGGCGGCAAGGGGGTGATCGTGTCGTCGCAGGCCACAGAAGCGGAAGGGGCTGCGCGGCTCTTTGAGGATTTCGGCATTCCTGCGAACCGGGTTCTGTTGGAAGATGCTGCGCGTAACACCTGGGAAAACGCGGTCCTGACCCGCAAGCGAGTCCAGCCCAGGCCGGGGCAGAGATGGCTTCTGGTGACCTCCGCCTACCATATGCCCCGGGCAATGGGCGTTTTTGAGCAGGCGGGCTGGACCGGCGTGACCGCATATCCAGTTGATTATAGAACCCGCGGCCTCGAAGACAGGGGCCTCGGCTTTACCGGCGTGTCCAAAGGTCTGCGGCGTTTTGATCTTGCGTTTCGGGAATGGGCCGGGCTGCTGGCCTACTGGATGACGGACCGCACACCGCAGCTGTTTCCCGGCCCCTGACGTGTCCTTTGGGCGCTGATGAACTGGCGGCAGGCCAAAGCTGCATAGCTGCTCCGCAGCGCTGCCCTCTTTTTTCGGAGGGGCATCAGCCCCATATGCACCGGAAATGACCGGGCAGGGTGTGCCCGGTGAAGGCAGCAGGGAAGGGACGTGGGCTGATGGTCCTCGAAGCGCCGCTTGTTTCGGCAAACATAGTGCAGTGGCTTTACAGCGATGCGCCGCAGCTTGCGGGCACCCTGGAGATTGTCTGTGACCTGGGTGAACGTTTGCGCGCGGGCCATGTTCCTGTTGACCGTGTGACAACCGGCATCTGGATTGTGCACCCGAATGTTCAGGCAGAAGCCTCGATCTGGTCGAGTGACGGGACCAGTGAGCTGATCCGCTACACCAAGGACATCAAATCCGATACGGACTATAACAGCAGTCCGGTCAAGCAGGTGCACGAGACCTTGCAGCCGGTGCGGGTGGAGATGGCCCGCGATCCGGAGGCCTCCAGAGCCTTTCCTGTGACCGAGACGCTTTTTCACACAGGCTTCACTGACTATATCGCCCTGCCGATGCTGTTTTCCGACGGGTCCGTGAAAACGGCGACCTTTGCCACAAAGGCTTCGGGCGGGTTCTCCAGCGCGCATATCAGCGTGTTTGAATCTTTGCTGCGGCCGCTGGCTCTTGTGTGCGAGCTGAAGACCCTCAAGCGGACGGCCGAAACCGTGCTCGACACCTATGTCGGTCCGCGGGCCGCATCCAGAGTTCTTCATGGCACCACGCGGCGCGGTGAGGGCGAATGGATCAAGGCCGTGGTTAGCTTTGCTGATATTCGCGGCTTCACCCGGCTTTCCAACCGGCTTCCCGCAGACAGGATTGTGCAGTTCCTGAACAAATATTTCGGGGCCATGACCGGCGCCGTAGAAGCCCATGGGGGCGAGGTGCTCAAATATATCGGCGATGAGGTCATGGCGATCTTCCCCTATGAAACAGAGGAAGAAGCCAGGCATGCATCTAAACAGGCCCTTATGGCAGCCCGGGACACGCTCCGCCGGATCGAGACGATCAACGGCGCGAATACCTGCGCAGATACGCCGGATCTCAGTGTCGGCATCGCTCTGCATGCGGGCGATGTGTTTTATGGCAATGTGGGCAGTGAAACCCGCCTTGATTTCACCGTTGTCGGGCCGGTCGTCAATCTGGCGGCCCGGATCGCCGAACTGGCCAAAGATCTCCAACGCGAAGTGCTGGTGTCCGACGCACTCTCCGACATCATGGGGTGCCGGTCCGGGCTGTTCGGCCGTTATGAGGTCAAGGGCTTCGATGATCCGGTTGCGGTCTATTCGCCGGATTTGCTGAGGGACGACGGGCTGGGATATTGCCCGGACACAACGGCTGAGCGGGCGCGCGAGAAAAACTGACGCCTGAGCAGGACAACCAGAACGGCCAGCGTGGTGCCTGCAAAGACAAGCGGTCCGGCAAACCAGCCCAGAAATCCGATCGCAAAAAAGAGCGCCCGCTGGCCACGGTTGAAGTGGCGTCCGGCCAGCACGTTCATGTCCCCGGCCTGACTAGCAATGGTACGGATCTCTTCCTGCGGGGCCTGATCCCGGTCCGGCACCGCGCCCATGATGATGCTGGCATAGTTGAACAGCCTGTAGGCCCAACCGAATTTGAAAAAGCCGTAGGCAAGAATCAGCATCAGGCCCAGAACCTTGATTTCCCAGATGGCCCGGCTGCTTTCGACTGGAATGGACAGGTCGCCGGCGATCTGCACGATCCGGTCGGTGGCCTCCAGAAGGGCGAAGCCGCCGCCAATGGCAAGCAGGGCGGTTGAGGCGAAAAACGCTGTTCCCTGCTGCAATCCTGACATGATCGACGTGTCCATGATGCGCACCTCTCGCTGGCACATAGAGATCATCCAGCTGCGGCGGTACTCGTCCATGGCACTGGACAGGGTTTTCTTGCGCAGCGGGCTGACATCCACGATCAGATTGAATCCGAACCAGGCAAACAGGAACCAGGCCGCAGCCGCCAGATCCAGCGCAGAAAGAACATGCATTTGAAACCCTTTTTCAGTCGGGACCTGTTTTTCCTCAGCATAAGCGGCTGAAATACGGAAGGGAATTCTGGTCTGCAAAATTGTCGGGTCAGTTGCTCTATTTTTGCGCTTGCGAAAAGGTAAGGGATCGTTTACCTCCTCGCCTCAATGGCGCCTCATTTCAATTCGCAGGGGACTGGCGCCTTACAAAAAAGTGTAGGGTTTTAATGGACGAAAACGTGCAGAAGTCTTGTTGGAGCGTCACTCTTTGGACTGTCGCTGCAGTTGGTCTCGCTTTGACGATGATCCTCCTGTTCAACGATGCCGATGGCGCACAACAAGCCGTCGCCGCAGCCAACTAACGGCAAGCGGGACGTTGTCACGCAAGGGCGCAGCCAGGAGCTGCGCCTTTTTCATGTCAAAAGCCCTGTTCTTGCTCAAATGTCCCGGCAGAGGGCCTGTCAGCCGGGCCGAAAACCTGCCGGAATTCCATCTGCCGGACGATGATTTTGCCACCCGGATAGCTGATCAGGAACCCTGTATAGGCCTCTGGGCCGACCGGCATCAGCACCAGCCGGGCAAGGCCGGCTCCTGGCCAGGCGACCTCTGCACCCCAAGCCGGAAGACTGCTGTCTGCCAGGGCGCTGTTCAAGGCGGCGATGTCGGAATGGTGCAGGATCTCAGCGTCCCGCGCCGTCCATTCCAGTCCGTCCAGACCTTTTGGGAGTGCGAACAAGGTAATCTGTGTGCCATTGATC
This sequence comes from Roseibium sp. AWQ4_254, assembly GCF_056161025.1. NCBI lineage: Bacteria > Pseudomonadati > Pseudomonadota > Alphaproteobacteria > Hyphomicrobiales > Stappiaceae > Roseibium > Roseibium sp. AWQ4_254. The sequence goes on along the minus strand of NZ_JBSWYH010000012.1, from coordinate 93,547 downwards.
GCAAGCTGCAGGCTGTCCTCTGTCTGCTGACTGATTGTGGCCTGTCCGATCCGCCTGTCACGGGCAATCGGGCGCCGGTGGCCGTCTTCTTCGGAAAACCCTGTGGTGTTGACCACCTTGAAGGCGCCAAGCGGTGGGGGCTCTGCTGCCAAAACAGGCAGAGCCGTCAGCGTCAGAAACAGAAAACTTGCAATAAGCCGGGTCATTCACGCAGTCCGATGAAACGTTTGGCCTATTTTAACGGCTGAGGAATTGAAAAAGTCTTTGCCGTTGATCCGCAAACGCTCCGGTGGTGTCGGGACTATCTGGACAGGTTCACAACCAGATCTTCGATCGTGGGGCTTTCCGGACGCCAACCCGTTGTGCGCTGTGCGCGGGCCGTGTCGACCTGCTGGGACAGGGCGTAGCCGGCGCTCCAGTCCGTGTCTGGCGGGCTGCCTTGCGGGGCGGGGATGGTTTCGATGTCCAGGGGCTGGCCATGGCGGGCTGAAATGTGGGCGGCCAGATGGCCGACGGAGATGCCGGAAATGCTGCTGGCGATCAGGCTCATGCGGAAGCGGGCCTGTCTGAGGGCAAGCCCATAGAGTGCAGCAAGATCGGTGACGTCCACAAGCGGCCATGAAGTGCCCGGCGCAGCGCGGGTCCTGAATGGGGCGCCCACCTTGAGAGCCCTGGTCATTTCGGCAATTGGACCGGCGGCCCGGCTGCAGGCCAGAGCCGGGTGTAGCACCACCAGATTGAGATCCGTACCATGGGACAGGGTCCGGATTGTTTCGGCCATGTAGCGGAAGGCGGGCAAGGGGGAAAAGGGTGTTTTTTCGCTCAACCGTTCTGCGGCACGGGTCTCGGGAAACAGCCAGATACCGCCGGTATAAATCAGTTTCAAAGGTTGTTTGCGGTGTTTGGCAGCCTGTTTAAGGGCCAGCATTGCAAGCCGGTCGATCCGGCCCATTTCGCTTGAGAAGGTTGCACCCGCATGGATGACCGCATCGCAGGACGCGGCCCGGCTGACCCAGCCGTCGGGCGCCTCCAGGTCCCCGGGAAAAGCGCTGGCGCCCAGAGCTCTCAGCCTTTCAGCCGCATCGTCCGACCGGGCCAGGGCGATGACCCGGACGTCCTGCGAGATGAGATGGTTTACGATTGCGGCGCCGATCGTGCCGGTGCCGCCGGTCACAAAAACGTCCATGTCAGCACAGAACGCGTTTCGGTCCCAAGGCGCAAGCCTTGAAAGAAAAAGCGCTTGAACAATCCACCGGCCTTTGCACCGCTTTCACCCTGTCTGCTTGACGTTGCCTTCAGGCCTGATACGTCAGAAGGATGACCTTGCATCTGGTAAAATTATGTGTGGGCGCAGACAGCGCTGAGTCCCTTCAGGCATGGATCGATTTCCGGGTTGAGCAGGCACGCCTGGCCGGGCTTGAGGAGGTTACCACACATACGACCCGTATGGCGCCGACACGCAAGGATGAGCTTCTGGATGGCGGTTCGCTCTATTGGGTGATCAAGGGCAAGATCCAGGCGCGCCAGCATCTGATTGATATCCGCCTATTCACCGACGACGCCGGGATCAAGCGCTGCGATCTGGTGCTGGAGCCCCGGCTGATCCTAACCCGGTATCAGCCGAAACGCCCGTTCCAGGGCTGGCGGTATCTGAAGCCGGAGGAGGCTCCGGCCGATATGCGCGCGGCCGGAGATACGGCGGCGATGCCGGAGGCCATGCGCCGCGACCTTGCGGAGCTTTGCCTGCTTTAAAGCCTGCGTCTGGTCTGGCCCGCGCAGACGGCTGGCGCTTTGGACCCGGCAACCTTGCCAAATGGTTCTTGGGGAACCACTTTCAAGGACGGAGCGTTCAAGACGAGGGCAGGACGGATGGCCACAAAGCGTCGAGAGGGAACAGCGGAGATGCCGGTCCGGCAGCACGGCGGTTTGGCGTCGAGCCAGGACGATATCTCGGCCTTTCTGCAAAAGGTTCAGGACACCGAAGCGCTGGCCGCTGCGAGCCGGACAGCGCCCGGCGGGCGTCTGGTGTTTGCGCTGGACGCGACCATGAGCCGCCAGCCTACCTGGGACAGGGCGTGCCACATTCAGGCCGAAATGTTTCAAGAAGCCGGTCGGATCGGTGGCCTCAGGATCAAGCTGGTTTATTTTCGCGGCTTTCGCGAATGCAAGGCCTCCAGATGGTTCGAGCGCAGTGAGGATCTGGCCCGGGCGATGGGGCGGATCTCGGTGCAGGGCGGGCGCACACAGATCGGCAAGGTTCTGACCGCAGCCTTGAAGGCGGCGGAGGAGGACAGAATTGCGGGTCTCGTCTATGTCGGCGACTGCATGGAAGAAGATGTCGATGTCCTGTGTGACAAGGCCGGGCAGCTGGGGCTCCTGGGAGTGCCGGTCTTCGTGTTTCAGGAGGGGCGTGATCCGGTGGCCGAACAGGCCTTCCGTGAAATCGCGCGTTTGACCAAAGGGGCCTATTGCCCCTTTGATGCAGGATCGGCCGGGCAACTGGCCGAGCTCTTGAAAGCGGTTGCCGTATATGCCAGTGGCGGCTCACAAGCGCTGCAGGCGTTGGAAAAGAAAGGCGGGCAGGGGGCCCGTCTGCTGTTGCAGCAAATCAAATCTGGCTGATGATCTATATTCTTTTTGGCGTGTTTGTGCTCGGCGCGGTGCTTTATGGACTGCGCAGCTTCGTACAGGCGAATCCGGCGGACCTTGCCCGCAAGATCCGGATATATGGCGGGATCGGGCTTCTGCTTCTGGGGGGGCTGTTTGCCCTGACCGGCCGGTTTCTGTTTGCCCTCCCGGCCCTTGGTCTTGGCCTGTCGCTGCTGGGAATTGCCGGGTTTAGAGGCGTGAGCGGTGGTTACAGGGCGTCCAAGTCGGCCGGGCAGACCTCGCGAGTGCGCACAGCCATGGTCGAAATGGAGCTGGATCACGACACGGGTGAAATGACCGGTCTGATCCTGGCCGGCGGCTTTCAGGGCCGCAGGCTGGATGCGCTGAGCGAGCCGGAGCTAGAGGCTTTTTGGGGAGAAACGGCTCAGGACGACCAGAGCCGCAAATTAGTCGAAGCTTATCTCGACCGCAGGCTTGCCGGCTGGCGTGAACACTTCCAGACGGATGGAGCACAGGGGCAGGGAAGCCCGGCGGGCTCTGGCCCCATGACAGATGAGGAGGCCTACGAGATCCTGGGGCTTTCGCCCAATGCCGGGGACGCGGAAATTCGAGCCGCGCATCGCAGGCTTATGATGCGGGTGCACCCCGACAGGGGAGGTTCCGGTTTCCTCGCGGCGAAAATCAACGAGGCTAAAGACACGCTTCTCAGAGGACATTGACGGCATCCGTTACGCGGTTACTGGTAGATGGCGAAGCAGGCGAATTTTGCCTTTTTGAGAGTTTTGCAGGCCTTGCGGGCCGACGTCTTGGTGTCGAAACCGGCAAAGCGGGCCCGGTAGAGCATTTTGCCATTGGATTCGACGGGTTCGGTGTAGGGCGAGCGGCCTCGCAGGGCGCCGCCGGTTTTCTGTTTGGCCTTTTTCAAAAGTGCGACAGCCTGGTTTTCACTCTCCGCTGCAGCGATCTGAACCTGCCAGCCCGGCTCGATATCTGGGGTGTCGCTTGTGGCCAGGGTGACGGTGTCACCTTTGCTTTTGGTCCTGTCCGCATCCTTGACGACGGCTGCTGCCTCTTCAATGGCAGGGGCACCTTCTTCGGGGGCCGGCGTTCCAGTTGCGGAGGCCATGGCCAGTTTAACAGGCGCGCTGCCGACCGGAGCGCTGCCGACCGGAGCGTTGCCGCCGCCTGCTTCCGGTGCCGGAAGCGTTTCAATGGTCACGGTTTCCACCTTGATCGTTCCCGAAGCATCGATTGAAGACGCCTGCTGTATGGCGGTCTTGTCCTGGGCCCGGGCAATTTTTGCGCGCGCGGCCTCCAGCAGTTCTGTGGTTCCGACCGAATTGGTGGTCAGGTCTACATCAGGGCTCTCCCGGGGCACGGGCGGTAGAGCTGTGGCAACTGCAAAGGTGCTGTCAAAGCGCTGTTTAACCAGTTTTGGTGGAACGGGGATGGAGTCCCCGAAGCCTGGAATGGTCTTGGGGGGGGCCGTTGCCTTGTCCGCCACTTCCGCTGTCTGCATTTGCGGGGAATGGGCAGGAGCAGGGGCCGGGACCGGCGCTGCGGTTCCTTTGGCATCCTTGCCAAAAGCAAGCACCATCGCGGCGCTGTCGGCCGGTGCGGGGCGCTGGCCTGGCTTCGTTTTCGGAACCGGCGGATTGGTGAGCTTGGCGATAACCAGGGCCGGTGCCACGCTATGCTTGGCGATTGCCGGGACGGTTTTCTTGCCTCGGCTTGCCTTGGGCAGATACCGGTTGATCAGTTTGGTCATTTGCGCGTTGCGGGACGCGCCGGTGCGCCCACCCATGACAACGGCCACGATCTGGCGGCCATTGCGTTTGACCGAGGTCACCAGATTGAAGCCGGAGGCCCGGATATACCCAGTCTTGATCCCGTCAACACCCTTCACCCGGCCAAGCAGCTTGTTGTGGTTGCCATAGGTGCGGCCCTTGTATTTGTAGGACCGGGTTTTGAAGTAGCCATAATATTGCGGAAAATGTTCCTGGATGGCGCGGCCGAGGGTGGCCATGTCGCGCGCGGTCGTGCGCTGGCCGGAATTGGGCAGGCCATGTGGATTGCGGAAGGTGGTCTTTTTCATTCCCAGCGCGCGGGCGGTGCGGGTCATGCGCGCTGCAAAGGCTTTTTCCGAGCCACCGATATTTTCCGCCACCACTGTGGCAACATCATTGGCGGATTTGGTGACCAGGGCCAGGATGGCATCCTTGACACGGATCGTCCTGCCAGCCTTCAGGCCCAGTTTGGACGGCGGCCGGCCGGAAGCGTATTTGGACACTTTCAAACGGCTGTCCAGGGACAGGCGCCCGGCCTCGAGTTCCTCAAAGACAATATAGAGTGTCATTATCTTGGTGAGGGAGGCGGGATAACGATACGAATCTGCTGAAGACGCATAGAGGGTCTTGCCGGTCTTTGCGTCGACAACTATGCCCGCATATTTCGGGTTTGCCATCGCAGCCGAGGGGAGGCAGAGCAAAAGAGCGCCGAGCGTCAGAAGTTTGCCGAGCCGGGTCATTGCCACAGCCAGACGATGAAAACGCATACCAAACACAGTTACTATCCCAATCCGGGTCACACGTTTCTGTCTGAAGCGCCGCGGGTCGATCTCGCCCCCTCGTGAGCCCCGCCGCTGCTTCGTGAAGTCCAGACCATTTGATGGAAACACGGTTACGAATGTGTAAATGGAATGCAGAAAAAGCACATCGAATTTTTGTTTTTTGTCAGAGTTAATCAATGATTAATCTTGAATAACGCCTTGTTATTCAGCGTGGTGTAGATATGATATTTGTATAATTTCATAAAATTACATTTTTTACGTATGATTGTTTAAATTGAATTCGTTCTTGCTTGCATTGATCTGGGAGCTGGACCATTCGTTCGTGAGAGGAAAGTAGCCATTTGAGGTCTTCGGTGCTTATTTCTTCCGTTACGTTATTTCGTTGAATGCGAATGAACTGAGTTGTAGCTTAAAAATGTCGAAAAGTGCCCGTTTTGTGCGGGTTTTAGGGTGGGTAAGTAATCATCCTTACGTAGTGAAATCAAGTACGTAGTGCTATCAGGGGTTGTTTTTGCGCTGCAAAATCGCCTTGACAGTTTTTGTGCGGTGCATTACGAAAATTTTCTTGTAGGTAACGCTAAGCATGTACCGGATATCCTTAGGCCGTTTTCAAGGCTGGACAGGACTGGGCCGGCACGTATGATGAGGGCAGTATCATGATGAACAGCTTTGAAGATTTCCAGAAGTTGAGCAAAGACAATATGGACATGGCCATGGAATCCTTCGGGTCCATGAGCAAGGGTTTTCAGGCGATCGCCGCAGAAGTTGCTGACTACCAGAAAAAGTCCTTTGAAGAAGGCTCTGCCGCAGTGGAGAAGCTTGTAGCGTCCAAGTCCCTGGACAAGGCCTTTGAAGCTCAGACCGACTACGTGAAGACCGCTTATGAAGGTTTTGTCGGTGAAATGACCAAGATCGGTGAAATGGTCACCGATTTGTCCAAAGACGCTTACAAGCCCTATGAAGGCGTGCTTGGCAAAATGGCGAAATAACCTGCAAGGTTCTTTCGGCTAGGCAGTTTTTTGAAAAACCCGGTTCTCAGGAGCCGGGTTTTTCACATTTATACAGATATGCCCATATTTTGCCGGATGTGCAAAAAGATGCCGCAATCACGCCGAATTGCCCGGTGCTCCCATCTTTAAACCCGGTTTTGATCACCTACATGGGTGTAGGGCGGGCGGCATTGCCTTCCATTTGGATCAATCTCCTGCATCTTGATGAAATCGACCATTGCGCCCGCGCGGCTGGCGCGGCAGGATTACCGGTGATGATCTCCGCTTCCGTGCGCAAGTGCGCGGAAGCGTCAGGCAGCGGGCGACATACAGCCCAGCTGCAGGGACTTTTGACACCGGCCAGGTCCGGAAGGATAGAGGCAAATAGTGACGGCAATGTCGGCGGGCCCAGATTATGACAATGACGGTGACGACACCGGAACTGTTGTTGTTACCCGAACGAAAACGGTTACCAAGCGGCCAAATCTCTATCGTGTGCTGCTTTTGAACGATGACTACACTCCGATGGAGTTTGTCATTCACGTTGTGGAAAGCTTCTTTCAGAAGAACCGGGAAGAAGCGACCCGCATCATGTTGCATGTTCATCACCATGGTGTGGGGGAATGCGGGATATACTCTTACGAGGTCGCCGAGACCAAGGTGACCCAGGTGATGGATTTCGCCCGCAAACACCAGCATCCGCTGCAATGCGTCATGGAAAAAAAGTGAGGACCAACGCACGTGCCTTCTTTCTCACGCAGTCTTGAAAAAGCCCTTCACCAAGCCCTGGCCTTTGCCAATGAACGGCAGCAGGAGTATGCCACGCTTGAGCATCTGCTCCTGGCCCTGATCGATGATCAGGACGCGGCAGCCGTCATGCGGGCCTGCAATGTCGATCTGGAGACGATCCGGCGCAATCTCGTGGAGTATATCGAGACCGAGCTGGACAATCTGGTCACAGACAATGACGAGGATTCCAAACCTACCGCCGGTTTCCAGCGGGTGATCCAGCGTGCGGTCATCCATGTCCAGTCGTCGGGCCGTGAGGAGGTGACCGGTGCCAATGTGCTGGTGGCGATCTTTGCGGAGCGGGAGAGCCATGCGGCCTATTTCCTGCAAGATCAGGACATGACCCGCTACGATGCGGTCAACTACATTTCCCATGGCATTGCAAAGCGCCCAGGCATGTCCGAGGCCCGGCCCGTGGAAGGGGCGGATGAGGAAGACATTCTGCCGGGCGCTGACGGCGAGAAGAAATCCAGCCAGAAGACCGATGCGCTGGAAGCTTATTGCGTCAATCTCAACGACAAGGCCTCCAGCGGCAAGATCGACCCGCTGATCGGCCGGGACAGTGAAATCCAGCGCACGATCCAGATTCTGTGCCGCCGGTCCAAGAACAACCCGCTGTTCGTGGGAGATCCAGGCGTTGGCAAGACCGCCATTGCCGAGGGTCTTGCCCATCGGATTGTCAATGGCGATGTGCCTGATGTGCTGACCGAAGCGACGATCTTTTCCCTCGACATGGGGTCTCTGCTGGCCGGGACACGCTACCGGGGCGATTTCGAGGAGCGGCTGAAACAGGTCGTGAAGGAAATTGAGGACTATCCGGGCGCGGTGATGTTCATCGATGAAATCCACACGGTCATCGGTGCGGGCGCCACCTCCGGCGGGGCCATGGACGCATCGAATTTGTTGAAGCCGGCTCTGGCTTCCGGTGCGATCCGCTGCATCGGCTCGACCACCTACAAGGAATACCGGCAATTCTTCGAGAAGGACCGGGCGCTGGTGCGCCGGTTCCAGAAAATCGATGTCAACGAACCCTCGATCCCCGATGCCATCGACATTCTGAAGGGGCTCAAGCCCTATTTCGAAGACTTCCACAAGGTCCGCTACACCCATGATGCCATCAAAACGGCGGTCGAACTGTCGGCTAAATATATTGCCGACCGGAAGCTCCCGGACAAGGCCATTGACGTGCTGGACGAAACCGGCGCGTCCCAGATGCTGGTGCCCGAAGCCCGCCGCCGCAAGACGATCGGTGTGAAGGAAATTGAAAACACCATCGCCACAATGGCGCGGATTCCACCGAAATCCGTCTCCAAGGACGATGCGGAGGTGCTGGAAAATCTGGGTAAGGATCTGAAGCGGGTTGTTTATGGCCAGGACAGTGCCATCGAAACTTTGGCCTCGGCGATCAAGCTGGCCCGGGCCGGACTGCGTGAGCCAGACAAGCCCATCGGCAGCTATCTCTTTTCCGGTCCCACCGGGGTCGGCAAGACTGAGGTGGCCCGCCAGTTGGCGTCTTCGCTTGGCGTGGAGCTGATCCGGTTCGACATGTCGGAATATATGGAGCGGCACACGGTGTCCCGCCTGATCGGCGCACCTCCGGGCTATGTCGGTTTCGACCAGGGCGGTCTGTTGACTGACGGGGTCGACCAGCACCCCCATTGTGTGCTGCTGCTGGATGAAATCGAGAAGGCCCATCCGGATCTCTACAATATCCTGTTGCAGGTGATGGATCACGGCAAGCTGACCGATCACAACGGCAAGCAGGTCGATTTCCGCAATGTCATCCTGATCATGACCACCAATGCGGGCGCGGCCGACATGGCCAAGATGCCGGTCGGATTCAACCGGGTGAAGCGCGAAGGCGACGATGCGGAGGCGATCAACAAGCTGTTCACGCCGGAATTCCGCAACCGTCTCGATGCGATCATCCCGTTCGGCAACCTGCCGAAGGAGGTGGTCTACAAGGTTGTCGAGAAATTCGTCATGCAGCTTGAGGTCCAGCTTGCGGACCGCAATGTGACCTTCGAGCTGACCGATGAGGCGGTGAAATGGCTGGCCGACAAGGGTTATGACACCCAGATGGGGGCCCGGCCGCTCGGGCGGGTCATTCAGGAGCATATAAAGCGCCCGCTGGCCGACGAGGTTCTGTTCGGCAAGCTGAAAAAGGGCGGTATGGTCCGTGTGTCCGTTTCCGAAGATGGCAAGGGTCTGCTGTTGGAAAGTGTCGAGGAACGGGCGACGCCGCCCAAACCGAAGGCCAAGACAGAGACCAAGGCCAAGCCGAAGCGCCGACGCAAGCCGGCCGCCAAGGCAACTGCAGCCAAACCGTCCAAATCAACCGGTGGCAAGGGCGGGTCGTCGAAGAAAAGCCTGGTGCCGAAAGTGCCGCTCGCCGATTGATCCGGCCCTGCCGGATAAAGAAAACCCCGGATTGCTGTCCGGGGTTTTTTTTATGCTCCGGAGGCAGGGGGCCTGAGCGGGGCCGGTGTTAGAGCATCGTGCGTTAAGCAGGGAGCAACCGTTTGAGCGAAGGCTGAGCATCATTCCAGAAATGTGTTTGTTTCCGGTTGGATAGGTTTCTATCAGGTGAACTTGGTCATAGGCTTGGGCAGCACGATACAAGGAGTTGACGATGTCTGAAACGAAGGTTGCCCTGATCACGGCTGGCGGATCCGGAATGGGGGCAGCGGCGGCCCGCCGCCTGGCGGCGGACGGCATGAAGGTTGCGATCCTGTCGTCCTCCGGCAAGGGGGAGGCGTTGGCCAGGGAGTTGGGAGGTGTCGGCTTTACAGGGTCCAATCTGGTGCCAGAAGATTTAAAGGCTTTTGTCGATAACTCAATGGAAGCTTTTGGAAGAATTGATGTTCTTGTCAATTCTGCAGGCCATGGTCCCAAAGGTGACATTCTGGAGATTTCCGACGAGGACTGGCATCGCGGCATGGATTATTACCTGATGAATGTCATTCGGCCGAGTCGTCTGGTGGCACCGGTCATGGCCCGGTTGGGCGGTGGCACCATCCTCAACATTTCCACCTTCGCCGTCTTTGAACCTGACCCTATGTTCCCCACTTCGGGCGTGTTCCGGGCCGGGCTTGCCAGCTTCACAAAGCTCTTTTCGGACAAGTTCGCCCCCCAGAATGTGCGCATGAACAACGTGCTGCCCGGCTTCATCGACAGCCTGCCGGAAAAGGACGACCGGCGCGAGCGCATCCCGATGGGCCGCTACGGCCAGATGGAAGAAGTTGCCAGCCTGATTTCCTATCTCGCCAGCGACGCAGCGGCCTATATGACCGGCCAGAACATCCGTATCGATGGCGGGTTGACCCGGTCGGTTTGAGCCGAACGCGATCACCTTCTGAGGTCCAGGACATCTTTCAAGCAGGACGTCGCACCCTCTCTGCCGCATCCTGAAGGAACGCGCGAGCGCTGTCTCGAAGGATCGTCCGCTTGCTCTGAATAGTCTGGCCCGTCCTTCGAGACAGGCCTTTCAGGCCGTCTTCAGGATAAGGTGCCGCGCTTGGCGGACACCTTGGAATTGTCTTGTTCCGGGCCGTCCTGGACCTGGCTCCGGACCCCCGCATGGCGTTTTGGCAAGAGGCGGCAAAAGGCTTGGAGGACTGCTCCGGAGAGGAACGCCTCTGGACAGCCTTCCTGCAAGAAGCTAAGGCTGCCTTATCAAAGTGCCCTTTCGAGTCTTCTTCACATGACAGTCTCCCGGGGGAGTCCCCCGTCTCAACCAGCTGATGAGCCGCCCTTGCCGGGACGCCGCTGGTTTTTGCTGGGCGCACGCGCAGCCGTTTCGATCCCGGCCTTGATCCTGACAGCCGCCTTTGTCGGGTATGCCGGACTGGCGCGGGAAACGGGGCTGTCCCTTCCGGAAACCCTGGCGATGACCGGTTTCATCTGGGCCCTGCCGTCCATCGTCCTTCTGACCGGGGCGCTGTCGTCCGGCATGGGGCTGATCCCGGCTGCCATTGCCGTTGCGCTGGCCTCGGTCCGGCTGATGCCCATGACCATGGCGCTGATGCCAATGGTCAAGGTGCCGGGCAAAACCAAAACCTGGCAGCTCCTGATCGCGTCCCATTTTGTTGCGGTGACCGCCTGGGTGTTTGCCATGCGCAGTCTGCCGGAGCTGCCCCGCGAGGCCCGGCTGCCCTATTTCACCGGCTTTGGCAGTGCGGTGACCAGTTTTGTCTTTTGCATGACGGGCGCGGCCTATCTGGCGGTGGAGCGCATGCCGGATGTGATCGCCGGAGCGCTGGTGCTCCTGACACCGGTCTATTTCCTGTGCTCGCTCTGGGGAGCGGCGCGGCTGTCGCTCGACAAGGCCGCCATGGTGGCCGGGCTGGTGCTCGGGCCGTTGTTTTTTCTCTATCTGCCGGGGCTCGATCTTCTGTGGACCGGTCTTGCCGGGGGCACCGGAACTTATCTGGTACTGCGGGTTTTGAGGAAGGGGCGGGCATGAGCGGAACTGGACTTTCCGCCACCTGGTGGTGGCCATATGTGATGATCCTGGTGGCCGGGTGGCTGGCAACGGATGTCTGGCGCTGGATTGGTGTTTTCGCCAGCGGCCGCCTGCGCGAAGACAGCGAGCTTCTGGTGTGGGTGCGCTGTGTGGCCACAGCGCTGGTGGCCGGGCTGATTTCAAAGCTCATCTTGTTTCCCCAAGGGGTTTTAGGGGAAACGCCCATGTGGTTGCGCATTGCCGCTGCCTGTGCCGGGTTTGCAGCCTTTCTGGCCGGGCGTCAGAGGGTGATTGTCGGGGTTCTGGTGGCCGAAGCCTTTTTGATGGGCGGCTGGTGGCTTTTGGATCTACTCGTGCGGTGAATTTGAAACATTGAGTTGCTCGTCAGCTTCAGGTCACTAGGCTGATCTCACAAAACGTCTTGAAGGCTGGAGATCAAAATGACGGATCAGGTCGAACTATTTTACGCCCCGCAGACCCGGGCGACCGGTGTGCGCATTCTGCTGGAAGAGCTGGGCGCGTCCTATAAGCTCAATGTCATCAACTTCAAGCTTGGCGAGAACCGGGAGCCGGAGTTTCTGGCTATCAATCCGGCAGGCAAGGTTCCGGCGGTGCGCTGCGGGGAGGCCGTGGTGACCGAGCAGGTGGCGATCTATCTTTATCTCGCAGACCTTTTTGCTGAAAAAGGCCTGGCGCCTGCGCTGGATGACCCGCTCCGGGCCGCCTATCTGCGCTGGTTCGTCTATATGGCGTCCTGCTATGAGCCGTCCCTGGTGGACCGGGCCATGAAGCGGGAAGAAGCGCCCCATGCCATGTCACCCTATGGCAGCTTTGATATGGTGATGTCCAACATGCGCGTCCAGCTGGCCAAGGGGCCTTATGTGTTGGGGGAGAAGATGACGGCGGTTGACGTGATCTGGGCCATGGGCCTGCGCTGGGGCATGATGTTCGGTCTTGTGCCCGAACATGCAGAATTCCAAGCCTACACGGACCGGTTCCTGTCCCGTCCTGCGGCTGTCAAGGTGCTGCAGGAAGATTCCAATCTGGCCAAGGAGCATGAAGAGGCAGCCCGCCAGGCCGGGCTGCTCTGATGGAGGCACTGGTCATCTGATCGACCAAGAAAGCGCTCTTGAAGGGCAGCTTTGGTTTTAAGCTGAAGCCAGGGCTGCCCGGATTTTTTCCGCCTGGGCGGCCAGCATTTCATTGTCGGCCATCTCGCCCGTGTGGGGTTTCAGGGAAACCCCTTCGAAGCGCGGAATGACATGGACATGGGTGTGGAAGACAACCTGTCCGCCGGCCGATTCTGAGAATTGCTGGATGGTGGTGCCATCCGCCCCGAAAGCCTTGATCACGGTAAGGGCCATTTTCTGCACCGTGGCCATGACGGCAGCAAGATCATCCGGAGCAATGTCGAGAATATTGCGCGACGGGGCCTTGGGGATCACCAGAATATGGCCGTCGCCCCGGGGCATGATGTCCATCATCACAAAGGTCTGATCGTCTTCAAATACCTTGTGGCTGGGCAGCTCGCCGCGCAGGATCTTGGCGAACACATTCTGATCGTCATAGGCGGGGATGGTCATGTCTTAGAGGTCCTGTCTGGCTTAACGGGCCGGCATCTTGCCGCCGTGGGCAAAGACGAATGCCAATCTCAACGGATAGAGCCCGATCTGACCGGTTTCTATCCATTGAGGTTGGTATAGTCTCAGACCGTTCTTCCGGGCAAGAGGCCTGTGCCCCGGTTTTCACCGGGGCACAGGGGCAGGCCGCGAGCGGCAAGGGGACGCCCGGATCAGGCAGCGTTGGTGGCAAGTCCTTCCCCGGCCACCAGTTCGGAGACCCCGGCAAAGTCGATCTTGCCGGTTCCAAGCACAGGGACCTTGGCAACAACCCGCACTTCGGCCGGGATCATGAGATCCTGGGCGCCCCGGTCTTTCGCAGCTTTTAGGAAATCACTCCGGGACGCTTCGGCGCATTCGGTGATCAGGATCAGTTTCTCCCCCTTGCGGGGATCCTTGATAGCGGTGACCGCTGACAGTTGATCCGGCCAGACCTGTGCGGCAATCGCTTCGACTGCGGCGAGCGAGACCATTTCGCCGCCGATCTTGGCGAAGCGCTTGGCCCGGCCCTTGATGGTCAGGAAGCCGTCTTCATCAATGGCGACAATGTCGCCCGTATCGTGCCAGCCGCTGGCCACCGGTTCAATGACGCCGGGATTGTCGGCTTTCAGATAACCGGCCATCACATTGGGGCCGGAGACCAGCAACCGGCCGCCATCGTCCACACCCGGCACCGGTTCGAGGCGCGACACCATGCCAGGCATGAGTTTGCCCACAGTGCCCGGCTTGCTGAACATGGGCGTGTTGAGCGCGATGACAGGCGAGGTCTCCGTCACTCCGTACCCCTCCAGGACCCGCACTCCGAACCGGTCCATGTAGGTTTGCCGGGTTGTTTGTTTCACGGGCTCGGCGCCTGCAAAACAGTAGCGCAGGGAGCGGAAGTCATAGGCGTGGGCCACCCGTGCATAGCCGTTCAGGAAGGTGTCCGTGCCGAAAAGGATCGTTGCGTTGGAACTGTAAATCAGTTCGGGGATGATCCGGTAGTGCAGCGGTGAGGGGTAGAGATAGGTGGGCACTCCGGAAATCAGCGGGAGGATCGTGCCGGCGGTCAGGCCGAAGGAATGGAACATCGGCAGCACGTTGAACACCTTGTCGGAGGCGGAAAAATCGATCCGCGACGCCGCCTGGTTGGCGTTGGCCAGAATGTTCTTGTGGGTCAGTACAACCCCTTTGGGCGTGCCTTCAGAGCCGGAAGTGAACAGGATGACGGCCGTGTCACTGCTGGTGCGGCGGACCAGCGGCCGGTTGCGGGAGAGCGCGCCGCGCAGTTTGTCGGCAAGGCCGATCTCCTCGCGCAGCTCGTCAAGCCAGACCAGTTTCACATGGGGCGCAAGCCCTTCTGCCAGATCCTCCAGTTTGGCCTGACGCAGGAAGGCCCGGGAGGTCAGCACGGTCTGGATCCTGGCTGTCCGGCAGGCCGACAGCACGTTTTCCAGACCGGCAGTGAAGTTGATCATGGCAGGCACCTTGCCGGCGGACATGGCCGCCAGAACCGTGACGGCCGAGCCGTTGGCATTGGGCAGCATGATGCCGAGCGTGTTCTCCCCAGGTGTCAACGCCAGGATCTTGCGGCCCAGAACAGCGGCGCCTGTCAACAGTTTGCTATAACTGAGAGCGCCGGAGATCGGGTCTTCCAGTGCCGTCTGGGAGGAGCCGCGTTCCTTGGCGGTGGCAATCAGCTGATCCAAAATCGTCTTGTCTTCGGCCAGGCTGGTCTCGAACATCAGCTCCGACATGATCTGGTAGAGCGCACTCCCCGCCGCGATCCGGCGTTTTCGGCCCTTCAGATCTTCCGGCAAGTCCAGGTGTTTGGGCTCCATGATGGTCACCTTCACTTTCGGAAACAGGCGTTTGCGGATCTGGTAGGGGTTCAGATAGGAAAAGGGGGTCTTTTCCAGACCGTCGATGCGGATCGGCACAATCATCGCGCCGGTCTTGTCCGCGACCATGGCCGCCCCGTCATAGACCTTCATCAGGGAGCCGGTGACCGTCAGGCGGCCTTCGGGAAAGATCACCATCGGTTCGCCGGATTTGACCACCTTGATCAGGGAACGGGTCGCCAGCGGCTTGGCCGGGTTGATCGGCAAAGCATTGGCCAGCCGGAGGAAGGGGCGGACCCACCAGCGCTGCGCAACAGTGTAGTCGATGGCAAAGGTGGGGGTGCGGTCCGTCAGGGTCAACGCCAGGCCGGCATCCAGGTAAGAGACGTGATTGAGCGCCAGAATCGGTGCCTCGCCTGCCTTTTCCAGGTTCTCAAGTCCTTTGATCTCAACCCGGAAGATGGCCCGGTAGAGAATGGTGATCGCATCGCGCAGCGGATTGGTCGGCAAGGTCTTCAGCATGAGGACGGCGGCCAGTGCATTCAGGCCGCCAAGGGTTGCCATGATCACGGGAATGGAGACACCGGCTTTTTGGGCTCCGGCCAGGGTGAGGCCGCCAAGGGCCATGATGGCTGCACCAAGCGCGTTGGACCCGGCAATGCGGCGGGCACGGCTTTTCGGGTCTGCCCAGGTCTGCAGGGCGGTGAAGGTGGGCACCACCAGAAGGGCGCCCGCAATGGCAAGGCCGGCCATGTCGATGGTCAGGCGCCACGTGCCCTGACGGCTCAAGAAGTCCACAAGACCGGCGGCCGGAACCGCCTCCGGCAGGGTGGACAGGGTCCAGGCGATGTCGGCGCTGAACAGGGCCACCAGCAAGGTGCCGGCCGGGGCGGGCAGAAGCACGACGCGGCCAGCCGAGAGCCAGGCGGCAAGGGCCGAGCCAAGGCCGATGGAGATGGCGAAAACGGTCAGGAAATAGGTGACGGCAGTTTCATCGCCGCCCAGCATATCCTTGACGATCAGCGGCAGCAGCGCCAGCACGATGGAGCCCGCGAGCCAGAACCAGCCATTCATCAGGGCCACCTTCAAGAGACGGCGGTTGCTGGAGAGATCAGACAGAATTCTCCAGGTGGAGGTCAGGATGTTCCAGTCGACTTTCAGATCGGGAGAGGCCGCGGCCGCGTGCGGGATCTGCCGGCTCATGCCGTAACAGGCCAGGGCCAGGGCCATCATCATGGGGTCAAAGATCAGCGCCGGCGCCCCTGCTGCAAAGATCAGCCCGGCCGAAATTGTCCCGCCCAGAATGGCCAGAAAGGTTCCAGCTTCAATCCAGGCATTGGCCCGGGGCAGCTCGTCGGCCTCCAGATGTTCCGGCAGGAGACCGTATTTGACCGGGCTGAACAGGGCGGACATGGCGCCGAACAGGAAGAGGGCGGAGAAGAGAACAACCAGGGAGCCTGTTGCCATACCGGCGATGGCAAGCCCGGCACCGGCAATTTCGACCGCCTTGGTGCGCCTGGCCAGGATCGACTTGTCGTATTTGTCGGCCAGTTCACCGCCCAGGGCGGACAGGAACAGGAAGGGGGCAATGAAAATGGCGCCTGCCAGGGCAATGAGGGCGCCGGACGCGCCGGTGCCGTCCCCTGCGGCTGCCACCTGAAACAGCACCAGAAACACCAGCGTGTTCTTCAGGAAATTGTCGTTGAAGGC
Source organism: Roseibium sp. AWQ4_254 (assembly GCF_056161025.1). NCBI lineage: Bacteria > Pseudomonadati > Pseudomonadota > Alphaproteobacteria > Hyphomicrobiales > Stappiaceae > Roseibium > Roseibium sp. AWQ4_254. The sequence goes on along the minus strand of NZ_JBSWYH010000012.1, from coordinate 76,976 downwards.
GGATAGGAACTGGGTCCAGAACAGCGGGGCAAATCGCTTGGAGGTTATCAGGGGGGTACGCATGGTCGGTGTCTTTCTCCGGTGGCAAGGGCGGCTGGTGCCAGCCGCCCGTTCGCAATCTGGATCAGCCGTGATCCGGCTTGCTGATGTCCATCAGCAGTTTTTCGGTTTTGGCCTCTTCCAGCCGGTTGTGGAACTTCTCTGCTTCATCCCTGTCCCGCAGCGTCTTGGTCAGGGTGACGGCCGTGTGAACCAGCATAAGCGAAGCCATGGCATAAAATCCCTTGGCTGAGAAGCTGGCTTCCAGATTGTAGATGCCAAGCGCCATCATGATGGCGGCGACCGCAAAGCTGAGGCCGGTGAAAATCATCCAGTTGCTGGATTGTTTGATCTGATTGTCCTGCATGGTGTGTCCTTTCCTTAGTGCTTGTCTTCAATCAACAGGGGCAGGTCCGCCTTAAGGCGGGCCAGAACGTCGTCTGCCCGGACGCGGACCGGGGCGCCACAGCCTGCGTCCGCCAGTTTTTCGATCACCGCATCTGGCCGGTCGGCTGGGGTGAGGGCGGCAAATTCCAGGTCTGCAAGTTGCTCGCGTTCCTGGAATTCGGTGATTTCTTCCAGCTGTTCTTCCGCACGCGACAGGGCCGACTGGCCTGCAATTGCACCCATGGACTGGGCTTTGTGCATCTGCTGGCGAACTTCAGCTGTCCGTTCGCCCCGTTTCAAGGCCCGCAGCCGGGCCTGGGTCCGGTGTAGCTGGTCGGTCAGGGTGAGCAGGTCCTGATCGAATGCGCGGATCGAGGCTTCAAGCGCGGTCTTTTCGTCTTCTTGAACGGCGATGGCTTCCGCCGCTTCGCGGGCGAGCTGTTCAGCGCCTTGCAAAAGGGCATTGCGGGCCCGGTTTTCCAGGTCTTCGACGGAGGCTGTCAGCTGGCGCAGACGCTTGCGGTCCATTTGCTGTTCGGCCTTCGCCTTTGCAAGCGCGGCCTGGGCGGTGCGGACTGCAAAGGCGGCTGTGCGGATGTTGGTGTCAAGGCACTGAAGCGACCTGTCGTCACCCGGTGGGACACCGGTGCCGGCCAGCAGGGCCTTTATCTGACTAAAAAATGGTTCGAGCATTGGGATCTCCTAAAAATGAACATTGTTCACTATTTGACAAAGCCATAACTTTCAGGTTAGGTCAAGAAAAAAATGAACTAAGTTCACTTTTGTGCGTGAGGCGTGGTAAATGGCTGGAACTCAAAAAGCAAAAAGTGAGGAAACGCAGCGGCGGGTTCTGGAGGCGGCCGTGAAAGCGGTTGAGGCCGGGGGGCTTGACGCACTGCAGATCCGCAAGATCGCCGCCGAGGCGGGCTATTCGGTCGGCTCGGTCTATAAACATTATGCCGATCAGGAGGCTCTGGTGACCGCCGTTGACACGGTAACCCTGGCACGTATCAAGGCGGCCATGGCCCAGGCTGTGGACGGGGTTGCAGATCCGCTGGAGCAGCTCAAGGCGCTGGCGCGAGCCTATCTGGCCTTTGCGCGTGAGCACAGCAACCTCTGGCGGACCTTGTTTGACCTGAAACTTGTGCACGGAACCGCGACGCCGGAAATCCACATTCAGGAACTGGTCGATCTTCTGGCCTTTATTGGCCGTCCTTTGCGGCAGCTGGAAACGGGGCTGGACGGGGACGCGCTGGCTGCGCGCACCCGGACCTGCTTTGCCGCGCTCCACGGTCTGGTGACCATCAGTCTGGAAGACCGGTTTGTCGGCCTCTCCGACGAAACGCTGGAGCGGGAGATGATGTTTCTGGTGGAACGGTTGGCGGGAAAATAGTGAACCGACAGCCCTTCCTTATATTCCGTATCTCTATGTCCCGCAAAAGGTCTGGTAGGGACCGAAGTCCTTGGGGGCCGGACGGGCATAGGCCTCTTGGCCGGGCTGTATATCAAACGGCTTGGCCAGAACGTCCAGCAAGGCACGGGCGGGGGAATAGTCGCCCTCATCGGCGGCTTCAAGCGCCGCTTCAACCTTGTGGTTTCTCGGGATATAGGCCGGGTTGGTCCGGTTCATCCGCGCTGTCAGCGTTTCGGGGGCGGGGCTTTCCCGAGTCAGCCGTGCCTGCCACCGCTCCAGCCAGGGATCAATCTGTCCGGGCTCGTCAAAGAGCGCCCGCAGAGCCGCTGTCTCTCCACGGGCTGCGTCCGCCAGGTGGCGGAACACCAGGGTATAATCGGCCTGCCCCGCGTGCATCCGGCTCAAAAGATCCTCGGCAAGGGACTTATCGTCCTTCTCGTCACCTTCCAGCCCTAGCTTGGCCCGCATGCCGTCCAGCCAGTGGCCGCCGTAGAGTGCCGGGAACCGTCCCAGTTCGGCGCTCACCTCCTCAACAGCCGCATCCGGATCGTCCGGGTTGACCAGGGGCAGCAGGGATTCGGCCAGACGGGCCAGGTTCCACTGGGCAATCACCGGCTGGCGGCCAAAGGCGTAGCGCCCGCCATGGTCGATGGAGCTGAAGACCGTGGACGGGTCGTAGGTGTCAAGGAACGCGCAGGGGCCGTAATCAATCGTCTCCCCGGAGATCGTGGTGTTGTCCGTGTTCATGACCCCGTGGATGAAACCGGTCAGCACCCATTTGGCCACGAGAGCGGCCTGCCGCCCGAGCACTCTTGCAAAGAACGCCGTATAGCGCTTTTCCGCGTCGAGAAGGTCAGGGTCGTGGCGGGCAATCGCATAATCGGCCAGCTGGCGCAGCTTCTCCGTTTCCTGGCGGGCGGCGAAAAACTGGAACGTGCCGACCCGCAAATGGCTGGCGGCCACCCGTGTCAGGACCGCACCGGGTTTGGGACCATCCCGGTTGATGGTTTCCCCTGTGATCACGGCTGCCAGGGCCCGCGTTGTCGGGATGCCGAGCGCGTGCATCGCCTCGCCAATGATATATTCGCGCAACACAGGGCCGATGACGGCTTTTCCGTCACCGCCCCTTGAAAACGGGGTCGGGCCGGAGCCTTTCAGCTGAATGTCCCGGCGTTTGCCGCTCCGGTCCAGCACTTCCCCCAAGAGGAGCGCACGCCCGTCGCCCAGTTGCGGGGAAAATCCGCCAAACTGGTGGCCAGCATAGGCCTGGGCCAGGGGCGAGGCCCCGTCCGGTGCCTTGACGCCCGCAAAAATGGTGGCGCCGTCTGCGGTCTCCAGAGCCTCGGCATCAAGACCCAGCTCTGCGGCCAGCGGGCGGTTGAAAAAGACAAGTGCCGGGGCCGGTACCTTGGCGCCTTCCCAGGGCACATAAAAGCCTTCAAGCTCCCTGGCATAGGAGTTGTCGAACTGGAAAAGCGGCGGTCTGGCGGTCATGTCCTGGGTCCTGGCATGAGGGACGGCGGTCCTATAAGGGCCTCAAGGCCTACATATAGAGCCCTTGCCGGGCACATTGAACCATTGGGTTTTGGGCTGAATGCGAAAAGCCACCGGATCCAGGGTCTCCTTGCAGAGACCGGACCCGGCGGCTTTCATTCCCGGACAATCTTCAGAGGCTGGGGAGCCAGAGCGCCAGGGGCGGAAACAGGATCAGCAATCCGACCAGCAGCAGCGAGCACAGGATGAACGGAATGGCTGACGTATAGATGTCCCGCATGGTCGTGTCCGCAGGAGCGACCCCTTTCATGACGAACAGCAGCAGGCCAAAGGGCGGTGTTGTGAAGCTGATTTCAAGGCCCAGCAGCATGATCAGGCCGAACCAGATCGGGTCGAAGCCAAGCGTATGGGCGAGGGGGAAGAAGATCGGCACGGTCAGCATCATCATGGAGATCTGTTCCATGAACATTCCGAGCAGCAAGAGCACTCCGAACATCACCAGCAGCATGGCCACAGGGGCCAGATCAAAGGACGTGGCCCAAGTGACCAATCCGCTGGAGGCTCCGGAAAAGGCCAGCAGCTGGCTGAAAGTCGCCGATCCGAACACAATCAGATAGGCCATCAGCGTGACCCGCATGGCTCCGATCACGGAGGCCTTGACAGCCTCCCAGGTCAGGCAGCGGTAGATGATCCCGAGGATCAGCACCCCAAGCGCTCCGAAAGCAGCGGCTTCCGAGGGGGTGACGATGCCGTCAATCATCAAAACCACGATGATGATCATGACGCTGATCATCGGGATGATGTCGGTCGCCAGCAGCCGCAGCTTCTCCATGGCCGACATGGGGGTGACGGAATAGGCCGGCGCGGCGTCGGGATCGAGCTTCGTCTGCAGGAAGATCGTGCCCACATAAAGGGAGGCGAGCAGCAGGCCGGGCAGAATCCCGGCAATCAGCAGCGCTGATACATCGATCTGGGCGAGCGTGGCCAGCAGCACGGCAAGGGCCGACGGCGGAATGATGATGGCCAGACCACCCGTGCCCAGGATCGGGCCAATGCTCATGTGTTTTTTGTAGCCGCGCTGGTTCATCTCCGGAACCATGAGTGAGCCGAGCAGGGCAGTGGAGCCCATGGACGAGCCGGACAGGGTGGAAAAGGCGGTGCCGCCCAGAACGGTGACATAACTGAGGCGGCCGGGCAGGCGGCCGAGCAGCTTGTCGATGGCGTTGAACATGCGCCCACCCAGCCCTGTGTGGAAGAAGATTTCCCCCATCAGCAGAAACAGAGGAATGGGAACAAGGGCGAATTTCGTCAGGGACCCGAGCCCGTTGTTGAGGAGCTGGGCGACCCCGCGGTCGCCGCCCATAAACATCCAGGCACCGACAATATTGGCTGCTAGAAAGGCCAGGGCCACGGGCATTCCGATGGCCATCAGGACCACGATTGTGCCCAGCAGCAGGGCAAGTGCTTCATACCATTCCATCAGCCGTGAATTCCTGCTTTGCCTGAATGCAACAGGTCGGACCCGAACACAAAGCGGCTGAACTCAACAGCCATGACCGTGAAGCTCAAGGGAAACGCGATCGTCAAGATCCACTTGGGGAAATAATAGGCGCGCACGTCATAGTCGCCCCTGTCGATATTGGTGAGGAACAGCTCCAGCCCCTTCCAAGCCAAAAGGGCGCAGACGAGCACACACAGGACCGCCACCAGCCGGCTGACCACACGGCGGACCGGGACGGGCAGATAGGCGGTCAGAAGTTCGATATGCACATGTCCCTTTTCGCGCACCAGCCAGGGGGCGCCGAACATGGTCATGTAGAGAAGGCCGTATTCGGCTGAGGTGAACAGCCATGCAAAGGGCTGAATGCCGATATTGCGCATGGCCACAGAGACGATAATGGAGATCATCAGCCAGACAAGAATGATGCCGGACAGGCCTGCCATTGCATAAAGCAGTGCATTGTAGGCGCGGGAGACGAGTACCATGCCGTTTGTGCCTTTCACATGAAAAGGTCCGCGGCAAAGCCGCGGACCAGGTCGATACGCGGTGCGCGATTATTTGTCCGCCGCAGGATCGTAGTAGAGTTCGATCAGACGGTCGTAATTTGCGTCGCCACCGGGCTGTTCAGCCATGAGCTTTTTCATGCGCTCCCAGGTTTTTTCGCGCGCAGCCGCCAGATAGTTGGCCTTGGCTTCGCCCTCCAGCGAGATAACCTCCATGCCTTGCCCGGCAAGGGCCTTGAAGTCTTCATCCCGCTTTTGGTGGAGCGCTTCAACACTTTCTTTCTCGTGCTGGATTGCTACATCCTGAAGGATCTTGCGGGATTCCGGGCTCAGGCTGTTCCACTTGTCCAGGTTCACGATGACACCGAGGTCCGTGGAGAAGAAGCAGGGTTCGATGCGGTAGTTGAGGAACTCGTTCCACTTCAGGTCGATCAGGCCGATCTGGGTCCAGCCGGTCGCATCGACGATGCCGCGCTGCAGGGCGTTGTAGACTTCGCCGGTCGGGATATCGATCACCTGTGCGCCGAGATAGTTGGAGAAGAAGGCGTTATAGACCGCGTTGCCGCGCAGGCGCAGACCCTCGACCTTCAGGTTTCCCTTGTCATCGAATTCCGGCTTGTTGCGGGTCCAAAGGTTGTAGCAGACGCCGCTGTCGAACCAGCCGAGATATTTCACGCCCATCTTTTCCTGATGGATCTGGTCCATCAGTTCGGTGCCGCCATTCTGGCGGGTTTCAACCGCTGTCAGATTGCTGGCCACCATGGCGTCCTTTTCCGGCACGGTGCCGCCATAAAACGAGCCCGGTGTATAGACCATGTCCACGATGCCATCGCGCAGGGCGTCGGGCTGCTGGAACATGCCGATAGCTTCCGGGCCGCCGCGCACTTCGATCCGGACCACACCCTTGCCCGCTTCATTCACCTTGTCCACGAAGGACAGGAAGCTTTTGGTGTAGATCAGGGTCTTGGGAAAGGCGTGGACGGCCGTCAGGACGTCTTCGGCATGGGCCAGCGGGGCCGCCAGCAGGGTCGAACAGCCAAGAAGGCCGGCGAACAGAAGGTTTTTCATAAAGTGGACTCCGTTTTTCGGAGCGGAAAGTTCCGCCCCCTCCGAATGGTGGATGGCAGTTGCATCCATATTTGGACCGTTTGACGGCCTCATTGACGTTCAGCCTGATGGGGCCGGCCAGATCCAGGGCGCGGTTTTTTGCCTCTCTTTTTGAAATGTCGTGATGCGCCCGATTTCAGAACGGGTCAGGTCGATATCGTCCCAACCCATGATGAGTTTTCGTTGCCGGACCGGATCGATCTCAAATGGAATCGCCCGGCCGGACGCGGTGATGGTGCGTGTATCCAGATCCACCTTCAACTGTTGAGGTGACGGCAGCATGGCAATCAGCTCTTCCACCGTCTCTTCCGGCAGCAAAGCGGGCAGAAGGCCGTTATTGACCGCATTATTAGCGAAAATGTCGCCGAAACTGGGGGCTATGACAGTTTTGAAACCGGCGTCCACAAGCGCATAGACCGCCGCCTCCCGGGAGGAGCCGCTGCCGAAATTGCGCCGGGCGACAAGCACGTTGGCGGCTGGAAACAGATTCAGCGGATGGTGCTCAAGCAGCACGCCCGCTGCGTCACGCCGGTGATCATGCAGCAGATATTGCCCATAGCCTTCCGATCGCGGCGTGGTCATGAACCGGGCCGGAATCAATTGATCCGTATCGATGTTTTCGTGGGGAAAAGCCACTGCAAGGCCGTCATGCAGGGTCCATCCGGCCATCAGAGGCTCCTTCCCGCCAGCAGCGCGCGCGGATCGGAAATCACACCGGTGACGGCGGCGGCAGCGACCATGGCCGGTGACATGAGGTGGGTCCGGGACCCCGGGCCCTGGCGGCCCTTGAAATTGCGGTTGGTGGTGGAGGCGCAGCGAGCGCCCGGGGCCACCGTGTCGCCGTTCATGGCAACGCACATGGAACAGCCCGCTTCTTCCCAGCTGAGTCCTGCTTCGGTGAAGATCGCGGCCAACCCTTCCTGTTCGGCCTGGGCGCGCACCAGCATGGAGCCCGGGGCGACCCGGCCGGGCACCTTGGCCTTGCGGCCCTTCAGCACGGCGGCAGCGGCTCTCAAATCATCAATCCGGGCGTTGGTGCACGAGCCGATAAAGACCTGATCCACGGGAGTCCCGGCAATCGGCGCCCCTGGCGCAAGACCCATATAGTCAAGAGCCGCCTTGACCTGTTCGGCCCGGGCTGGCTCCAGCGCCGCCGGGTCCGGCAGCGTGTCAGTGACCGGCACGGCCTGTTCCGGGCTTATGCCCCAGGTGACTGTCGGGGCCAGATCGGCAGCGTCCAGCGTCTGCTCGGTGTCATAAGCTGCCCCGTCATCGCTGGTCAGCATGGCCCAGGCGTCCACGGCCCTGTCCCAGTCGGCATCATCCGGGGCATAGGGTCTGCCCTTCAGATAGGCCAGCGTTGTGGCATCCGGTGCCACCATGCCCATGCGGGCACCGCCCTCAATGGACATGTTGCTGAGGGTCATCCGGCCTTCCATGGACAGGCCCTCGATGGTGCTGCCGGAATACTCCACCGCATGGCCACGCGCATTGTCGGCGCCAAAGCGGGAAATCCAGTTGAGGGCGATGTCCTTGGCGGTGACGCCCGGGGGCAAGACGCCGGTCACCTTGACCCTGAGCGCTTTCGGTTTGACCTGCCAGATGGTCTGGGTCGCCAGAACATGGGCCACTTCCGTCGCCCCGATGCCAAAGGCGAGCGCACCAAAGGCACCATTGGTGGAGGTGTGGCTGTCGCCGCAATTGATTAGCATGCCGGGCAGGATGAGGCCCTGTTCCGGGCCAACCACATGGACAATGCCCTGGCGGGGATCGTTTAGGCCGAACAGGGGCAGATCATGGCGCCGGGCGTTGGCCTCCAGCGTGGTAATCATGTGCCGGATGGCCTCGTCGCCAAGATCATCCCGGTTGCGGGTCGGCGCATAATGGTCGACAACGGCATAGGTCAATGCCGGGTGGGCGACGCTCAGATTTTGTGCAGCCAGCTTGGCAAAAGCATGGTGCGAGCCTTCATGAACCAGATGCCTGTCGACCCATAGCAGCGACGCGCCATCTTCCCGGCGGCTGATCTCATGGTCGTCCCAGAGCTTGTCCAGGAGTGTGCGCGGAGACGTGTGGTTCATTTCTGGCCGGCTCCGGCGCTGACACGCGGGGCCCAGGATCTGGACAGGCCGTCGCCAACCCGGTTGAGGGCCATGTCCAGACGGAAAAGATCCGGCCGGTAAAGCGCCGAAAGATATTCCACACCGCGGCCTTGCTCATCCAGAACCACCCGGTCTAGGGCGAGCAGGGCAGAGCCGACAGAGATGTCCAGCGCCTCGGCAACATCCGGCGCGGCGAGGGTTGCGGTCACGGACTGCTGGGCGGCTTCAATTTTCACACCGCTGCGTTCGAGAAGCTCAAACAGCGGGGTCGAGGCCAGATCGGCCTCAGAATAATTGCGCGCGACCGCCTCCGGGACGTAGGTTGTCAGATGCGAGAACGGCGTGTCACCGGACAGGCGTATGCGGGTTGCAACCTGAACCTTGGCGTCACGGGCCAAGTTCATGGCCTGACGGACCGGTTCCGGCGGATGCTCATAGGAAAACGATAGGAGCCGGGCCATGGTGGACCGGCCCATCTCTACAAGCTGGGGCATCAGCGTTGCGAAATCGGCGGAGATCTTCTGGTTGGCCTCCGGTTTGCTGCGCACCTTGGTCCCGCTGCCGACGCGCCGTTCAATCACACCGTCGGAATCAAGCGCTTCCAGAGCCCTGCGGATGGTGACGCGGGACACGCCGTGGATGGCCGCGAGCCTTTGTTCGCCGGGCAAAAGCGATCCGTCCGCATGAACCCCGCGCGCGATTTCATCGCGCAAAAGCAGGTATACTCTGCGGGCTTTCCCCCCTTCGGGCAGCTCTGCATTGGCAGTCACGGTCAATCTATACTCCTGTTGGACCCATGGAACCATATCACGGCCAACAATATAGGCAACAATTTGTATTTCAAAATCAAGTCCAAATGTTTTTATTGATCTTTTAAATTTGTATTATAAAAAATACAGATCAGATCTGGATGGGGGCACGAATCCCTGATAGCCAGGTGAAGAACAGCGCGAAACGGGAGTTTTCCAGCGGTATGGCGGCAGATATTGATCCGGTAACGCTTGCAGTCCTTGCAGGCCGAATGGAGCAGATCGCAGATGAAATGGACGCGACCCTGTTCCGCAGTGCGTTCAATCCGATCATTGCGGAAGCCCATGACGCGAGTCACGGGCTCTATCATGCCGGAACCGGCGACACACTTGTTCAAGGCAAGAATGGCCTGCCGATCTTTGTTGGTGTCATGGCCTTCGCGGTCAAGGCGGTGATCGATAAGGTCGCGCGCGATGGAGGCGTTCAGGATGGAGATATTTTCATCTTCAACGATGCTCATCTGGGAGGCACCCATTTGAGCGACATGCGCCTGGTGAGGCCGTATTTTCATGACGGCAAGCTGTTCTGTTATCTCGCCTCGGTCGGTCACTGGCATGATGTGGGCGGCGCGGTTCCGGGCAACTACAATCCGGAAGCCACTGATGCGTTTCAGGAGGCCTTCGTCCTGCCACCGGTCAAGCTTGCAACTGCTGGGGTTCTGAACACAGACATAGTTGACATTTTGAAGCGGAACACGCGTCTGCCGCAATCGGCCATGGGTGATCTCAACGGCCAGCTTGGCGCGCTGGATCTGGGCGTGAAGCGTATGGATGAACTTTTGGGCGAATATGGCCAGGAGGTCACGTCGTCCGCGCTTGCAGCCCTTGGGGACCGGGCCGAAAGGCTGATGCGGGCCGAACTGGACGAGCTGCCCGATGGCTGCTGGACGGCCGAAGATTTCCTCGACAATGACGGTATCGAGGACACGCCTTTGCCGATCAAGGTGGCGCTCTCTGTGGCGGGCGACAGGATGGTGCTGGATTTTGCGGGCACAGCGCCCCGGTGTGCGGGGCCGGTGAACATTGCCCTGCCGACGGCGATCGCCACGGCCTATGTGGCCATCAAGCATATTTTTCCGGCACTTCCGGCCAATTCCGGGGTCATGAGGCCGATCGACGTGCGCATCCCGGAGGGCTCTATGCTGGCGGCGGAGTTTCCGGCAGCCGTGGGCGGCTACACGGAAACCATCTTGCGCATGATCGACGTGATTTTCAGCGCGTTTGCCAAGGCCGCGCCCGAACGGGTTCCGGCCAATGCCTATGGCACCATCAATGCGCTGTCGATTGCGGGCAAGAAGGCCAATGGCCAGCCCTGGGTGATGTTCAGCTTCTATGGCGGCGGCCATGGCGGCTCGGTGGAAAGCGACGGCCTCAACCATGGCAATGCACCGATTTCTACCGCAACGATCCCGCCGATGGAAATTCTGGAAGCGGCGTATCCTGTCATGTTCCGCCAATGGGGGCTGCGGCCGGACTCCGCCGGAGCCGGACAGCACCGGGGCGGTGTCGGTGCGGTTTATGAAATCGAAGTGCTGGAAGAAAACGGTGCCGATGTTTTCCTCTTCGGGGAACGCGGCAAGTTTGCGCCCAAAGGCGTTGCCGGGGGAGCCGACGCGGCGGTCAACGGCTTTTCTTATGAAAACAATGGCACCTGGCATGTGCCCCCCATGGTGTCCAAGATGAGGGGCATCCGTCTGGAACAGGGGGAGGGCGTGCGCTTGGAAACGCCCGGCGGCGGCGGCTACGGCGCCCCGGACAAACGTGATCCGGCCCTGGTGCGCCGGGATGTGACACAAGGACTGGTGAGTGAAGAGGAAGCCGTGAAGCTCTACGGCTCCTCCTGGAAGGAAGCGCAGACATGAGCGTCGGCAAGATGGTGGGTGTCGATGTCGGCGGCACCTTTACGGATATTTTTGTGCTGGACGAAACAACGGGCAAGGTCACCGTCAACAAGGTGCCGACCAGCCGCCCTGACCAGTCCGCCGGGTTTCTGGACGGGATCGGCCAAAAAGTAGCCGATCTTTCGGAGATTGCCGTGGTGGTCCATGGCACGACGGCAGGCACCAATGCGCTTCTGGAGCGCAAGGGCGCGCGGACCGGGGTGATCACCACCGAGGGCCTGCGCGACATTCTGGAAATGCGCCGCCGCGACCGGCCGAGAACCTGGGGGCTGCGCGGCGACTTCACTCCGGTTGCGGACCGGGAAGACCGGATCGAAGTGCCCGAGCGCACCCTGGCCGATGGCACCATCCGCACACCTGTGGATTTGGCGGCGGTGCGGGCGGCGGCGCAGACGCTGAAGGAAAAGGGCTGCCTTGCGGTTGCAGTCCTGTTTGCCAATGCCTATGCCAATCCGGCCAATGAACAAGCAGCCGTTGCGGCGGTGCGGGAGATCTGGTCGTCTCCCCATGTGTCGGCGAGCCATGAGATCCTGCCGGAAATCCGGGAATTCGAACGCTTTTCAACGACTGCTTTGAATGCCTATCTGCAGCCGGAAGTGTCCGGTTATCTGAACCGGCTGGAAAACGCACTGACCCGGGGCGGCTTTGACGGCGAGTTCATGATTGTCCAGTCAAACGGCGGCGTCATGACCGTTGAAACCGCCTGCCACTATCCGGTGCGCACGGCTTTGTCCGGCCCGGCGGCCGGGGTGACGGCCGCCGCCTATATCGCCGAGACCGCCGGTTTTCCCGACATCATCACCGGGGATATGGGCGGCACCAGTTTCGACGTGTCGCTGGTGACCGGCGGCCAGTCCATGCTGTCGCCGCAGACGTCCATCGATTTCGGCATGGTGGTGCGTACGCCGATGATCGAGATCACCACCATCGGCGCGGGCGGCGGGTCGATTGCCTGGGTGGACAAGGGTGGTCTTCTGAATATTGGCCCGGAAAGCGCCGGGGCCAATCCCGGTCCGGCTGCCTATGGGCTCGGCAATGACCGGCCCACTGTGACCGACGCCAATATCGTTCTGGGCCGGATCGATCCGGACAACCCGATTGGCGGCAAGCTGGACCGTCTGGATGTGGACGCGGCCCGGCAGGCCATCAGCACCCATGTGGGCGCCCCTCTCGGCCTTGATCAGGAAGCTGCAGCGGAGGCGATTTTGAAAGTCGCCAACAGCCGCATGGCTGGGGCGATCCGCCTGGTAAGCATTGAGCGCGGCTTTGATCCAAAGAAATTCGCCTTCATGCCATTTGGCGGTGGCGGTGCTCTCCATGCCGGGGCGATGCTGGCCGATGTCGATATCGGCCGGGCCATTGTCCCGCGCTATCCCGGGGTTACCAGCGCCATGGGCTGTGTGATTGCCGACATGCGCCAGGATTTTGTGCAGACTTTCAACAGTCTGCTCGAAGGTCTAAGCGAAACGGATCTCAAACATCACATGCAGGATCATACGGACCGGGGTCTTGCCCTTCTGGAAGCGGCCCGAAGCCGGTTCGAGGCTCGGGATCTGATGTTCGAGCTGGACATGGCCTATGTGGGCCAGACCCACACCGTTCCGGTGGCCATTCCTTTCCAGTGGGATGGGGACCGGATCGTGCCGCCAAGTCTGAGCGAGATCGCGGATGCATTCGACAAGACCTATCAGGACACGTATGGGCGTCTTCTGGACAACGGGCTGCGCCGGGTTCTGAACCTGCGCAGTGCAGTGATCGGGCGGCGGCCGAAATTCAGCCTGGAAACGCTTGCGCCTGACCAGCATGGGAGGGCAGAGCCCAAATCCCGCCGGAAGGTCCATTTTGACGGTGCCTGGCATGAGACGGCCATTTATGACCGGCTGAGCCTTCCCATTGGTACGGTCATAGACGGACCGGCCATTCTGGAACAGGCCGATACGACCGTTCTGATCGAACCGGAGCTGACCGCCCGTGTCGACCGGTTCGGAAATACGATCATTGAACGAAAGGGGCGCCCGTGATGACCGATCTGTCCTTTGTCGATCCGTCCCGGACGGCGCTTTTGACCATCGATCTGCAAAACGATTTTCTCCATGAAAAGGGGGCCTATGGCCGCGCGGGGCAGAGCTCTGAGGCGATAGCGGCTCTGCCGGAGCGGATCCGGCCGCTGCGCGATACGCTGAAGGCGCTTGGCGGGGTCTATATATCCGCCCAGTTCACTCTGGTGCCGGGGCCGGAAGGCGAGCCACTGATTGCCCCCCATTTGCAGAAGCTGCGGCCCTTTCTCGGAAAGGGGGATTTTGCGCCCGGCGCTGTCGGGCACGCTGTGGTCGACACCCTGGCACCTGCCGATTATGTGGTTGAAAAAGTGGCCTATTCCGCTTTCTACCAGACCCGGCTGGAATACATCATGCGTGCCATAGGCATTGACACATTGATTGTCGGCGGGATCGTCACCAATGGCGGCGTGGCCTCGACCTTGCGCGATGCTCACTTGCGCAACTTGGAAACCGTCATGCTGAGCGACGGCTGTGCGGCTTTCAAGCCTGACGTGCATGAGGCCACGCTTTTGTCGTTGGGAACGGTGACCCATCAGGCGACCTGCGCCGAGGTGCTGGCTTATCTGGAGGGTGCGGTATGACCCTTTTGCAACGGTTGAATCAGGACAAGATTCTTGTTGCCCCGGGCGTCTATGACGGCTTGACCGCGACTCTCGCCCAGGCGGCGGGATTTGAATCGCTCTATCTTTCCGGCGCGGCTGTTGCCTATACCAAGCTTGGACGCCCCGATATCGGCCTGACCAGCATCAGCGAAATGGTCCAGGTCATGGAATTGATTTCCGACCGGGTCGATCTTCCGGTGATCATGGATGCTGACACCGGCTTCGGCAATGCCCTGAATGCCCAAAGGACCATGCGCCTTTATGAAAAAGCGGGGGCGTCTGCGCTTCAGGTGGAAGACCAGACCTTTCCCAAGCGCTGCGGCCATCTGAAGGACAAGACGCTGATCGCGCCGAAGGAAATGGCCGGGAAAATCGCGGCCATGGCCGATGCCCGCCGCTCTGACGACACGCTGATCATCGCCCGCACCGATGCCATTGCGGTGGAAGGTTTTGACCAGGCGGCCGAACGGGCCGAGCTCTATCTGGAGGCGGGCGCCGATGTGCTGTTCATCGAAGCGCCGCGCTCGCGCGAGGAACTCTCTGCCGTTGCGCAGCGCTTTGCCGGGCGGGTGCCGCTTCTGGCCAATATGGTGGAAGGCGGTGAGACACCGATCAGTGGCGCGCAGGATCTGGAACAGCTCGGGTTTTCCGTGGTGATCTTTCCTGGCGGCATTGTGCGCGCGCTCGCCTGGGCGGCCAAGCACTATTATGCCAGCCTGCATCTTGCGGGCAGCAACCGGCCCTTTGCGGACCGGATGCTGGATTTCAACGGCCTGAATGCGGAGCTGGGCACGGACCAGCTGCTGGCTGAGGGCAAAACTTATGAGGACTGGGATGGCTGAGATCCGGTCCGCGGAGGGCGTTTCCTTTGACCTTGAGGTGGAAACCCTGATCATCGGGGCGGGGGCCTGCGGGCTGGTGGCCGCTCTTGCGGCGGACGAAGCCGGACAGGAGGTTCTGGTTCTGGAGGCAGATCCGGTGCCCCGCGGTTCCACCGCGCTGTCGGCCGGGCTGATCCCGGCGGCCGGAACCCGCCTGCAGCAGGCCGCCGGTATCAACGATTGTGCGGCGCTGTTCGCCGACGATATCCGCCGCAAATCCAAAGGGGAAAACCTGCCAGACCTGGAGACAGCGCTGGCGGGCGGGGCCGCTGGTGTGGTCGACTGGTTGGCCGAGCGCCATGATCTGCCCCTGTCCGTGGTGGATGACTTCGACTATCCCGGCCATTCCCGCCGCCGCATGCACGGCCTGCCGTCCAGATCCGGAGTCGAGCTGATCGATGCGCTGCGCGCGGCCTGCGAACAGCTGCAGCTCGACATTATTTGCGAGCGCCGGGTGAAAACGCTTTTCCTTGGCAAGGATGCCGGGCCGGAGCAATCGGGCCGTATCGCCGGGGTCGCTGCCGTTCGTCCGGATGGGGAAGAAGAGAAAATTGCCTGCCGCAAACTGATCCTGGCCTGCAACGGCTTTGGCGGCAACCGGCAGATGGTCCGCGCGCATATGCCGTCCATCAGCGAGGGGCTCTGGTTCGGCCATGACGGCAACCGGGGCGAGGCAGTCGGCTGGGGCCGTCTGCTGGGAGCCGGGCTGAAGCATCTCGGTGCCTATCAGGGCCACGGCAATGTTGCCCATCCCCATGGCATCCTGGTCACCTGGGCGGTGATCACCGAGGGCGGCATTCAGGTTAATCTCAACGGGGAGCGGTTCTGGAACGAGGCCGAAGGCTATTCGGAAGCTGCCCGAAAGGTACTGGCTCAGCCGGAAGGGATTGCCTTTTCCGTCTTTGACAGCCGCATCGCGGCGGTTGCCCGCCAGTTCGAGGACTTCAAGGAGGCGGAAGCCGAAGGCGCGGTGCTGAGCGCAGACAGTCTGGACGAGCTGGCCTGCCTGATGGGCGTCCCGGCTGGCGCCCTTGAAACCACGCTGTCCGGTCTGCCGGAGGAGGGGCCTGACCGTTTTGGCCGCTGCTTTGCCGGAGCGCCCCTGTCACCGCCCTATTGCGTGGTGAAAGTCACCGGGGCGCTGTTCCACACTCAGGGCGGTCTGGTGACGGATGGCACCGGGCGCGTGAAACGGGCTGATGGCAGCCCCTTTGCCAATCTCTATGCCGGGGGTGGTGCCGCCTGCGGCGTCTCAGGCGCAGGCGACAGTGGGTATCTGTCCGGCAACGGCCTGCTCAGTGCGGTGGTTCTGGGCTTCCGGGCAGGTCAGGCGCCGGTGCCGTAAGATACAGGCGTGCCGCGCTTGCCCGCACGGCCTATCCCTGCGCCGGATCCCGGGGCATTTCGTAGCGCTCCTTGCCCAGTTCAAAAATGGCCAGTTTGGCAGCCATCACCAGGCAAAAACAATAGAACACCGTGCCTCCGCCGGTGAGCCAGTAGATCACCGGCAGTTCCATAAGGTGAAAGGGCAGAAAGGCGCGGCTGAGGCCGGGCCGCGTGCGCCACCAGCCACGAACGGGCGGGGCCGCGTTGGCAACCAGACCACTGCACCAGTCAAAGGCAAGCGCTGCAAGCAGTGCGGTTTTCCAGGTGAAGTCCAGCTGCGTGAGTACGAGCGCTGCGGCTCCGACGCCAATCCCGTAGGAGGTGAAAAGCTGGAGCAGGCTGGGGGATTTGCCCTGGATCGGATCCAGAAATGTCATGGGTTGGCTCCTTTGAATGTTGGCATGCCGGTCCAGCGGGCAGGAGCTGGGCCGTTTTTTGAGCTGGCCTGTGCGGGCAGTCTTTTGTGCCAGGGTCGCGTCATTGTAGGAAAATGTAGCAACTGCTACAATTCTGTTATGACACCAAGAGAGGCAAAGCAAGCGGCGCTTGTGGCCAGGGTGGCAGCCCATCTGGCCGAACAGGGTCTGGCTGCGTCCGGGCTGCGCGCTCTGGCGGTGGCGGCCGGGACAAGTGACCGGATGCTGCTCTATTATTTCAAGAACAAGGACGCCCTTCTGGAGGCGGTGTTTGACCATATCGCCGGTCAGATTGAGACAGCTCTTGGGCGCGCGTTTCCCGCAGTTGGCAGCTTGCCGCCGGAGGTTTTGCTGGAGCGCCTTTGGCACGAAAGCCGGGCCCCGCATTTGCGCCAGCCCCTGATCCTGCTTCTGGAACTGGCCGCTGCCGGGGCGAGATCCGGCGGCCCCCAGGCCCGTGCGGCGCTGAAAATGTCCGAGGATTTTCAAAGCTGGATTGCAGCGCGTCTTCTGCTGCAGCCGGGTCAGGACAGGCGGCAGGTCGCCGGCAGGCTCCTGGCAACCCTGGACGGTATGGCGCTGCAAGACGCGCTGCGCCGGGCGGCTGAAGTCCCAGGATCAAAAGCCTGAAGCGCCCCGCATTGCATCAGATGTGCCTTTCGCGGCCTTAAATCAAAGAGTTCAACGGACAGAGACAAAACGGTTTGAAGCCATTGGATGGTAGCGTGCGCCAAAGGGCGGCGTTCTTCTTCTGAGGCCACCAGCTGTTGTTTTTGCGCCGTCTTTTATTTTGCGGGTCTTTCGACACTTGGAGTGTTCCCGGTCTTTTGCAGGCGATCAATCACATCATTTTGCTGCTCGGCAGAACTGTTGGAGTGTGAGGCTCTTCCCTCAGCCGAAATGAGCACCTGAAAACCGTGCTGCGTATGTTGGAGATATTTCTCGAAACAAGACAGGTTTTGGCGCGTGAAAATTGCGGACAAATTTTCATTTGCGGCTGTGAAAATTTCTTGTTATTTTTCATTTGTCCGGCGTGCAGACAATCTCAGGTGCAGGTCACGAGGCTGAAAGGGGAGGGAATGTCTGGAAAACATCAAGTCGGACAAGATATTCGCGCCTTGCGCGTTTCCCGCAAGATGACCTTGGAGAATCTGGCGCGTGCGCTTGGGAAATCCGTCGGATGGGCCTCGCAGGTCGAACGCAACAAATCAAAGCCGTCAGTGGATGATCTTCACAAAATCGCTCGCGTACTGAAGGCGCCGGTTTCAATTTTCTTCGGTATTGCTGACGCTCCAGAGGAAGAACGGGGTGTGGTGGTTCGTGCAGCAGCACGCCGGGAAATTGGTGAACGCGACAACGGCTTGTTCGAAACGCTTATTTCTCCCGATCTCACGGATGACTTCGAAGTCATTCACTCCAGCTTTTTGCCTGGATCCTCACTCTCCAAGGCCAGGAAACGCGCGACAACGGAAGTCGTCTACCTCGTTTCCGGTAAACTGGATATCTGGATCGCGGAGAAAAAATTCACGGTCGATGCCGGCGACAGTTTCCGCATCAAAGGCTCGGAATACCGTTGGGCAAACCCTTATCACGACCCTGCGCTCGCAATCTGGGTCATCTCTCCCCCCGTTTATTGAGGTTTGACCATGGCACTTCCTTCCACAGCACGTGTTGTCATCATCGGCGGCGGTATCGTTGGAACCTCGGTGTTATATCATCTGGCAAAGTCGGGCTGGTCTGACTGTGTCCTGCTGGAGAAAAATGAACTGACTGCAGGATCGACATGGCACGCCGCAGGCAACACACCTAATTATGCGACCAACTACGGTGTGTTGAATATGCAGCGCTACAGTCTTGCGCTCTATCGCAATCTGGCGAGGGAAGTGGATTACCCGATCAACTACCATGTGACCGGTTCGGTTCGTCTCGCCCACTCAGAAGAACGTATGATGGAATTCGAGCGGGTGCGCGACATGGCAGGTCATTTGGATCTCACCATGGAAATGTGTACGCCGGAGCAGCTAAAGCAGCATTTCCCGTTCATGGAAACACACGACCTTGAAGGTGGTCTATGGGATCCTCTGGACGGCGACATCGATCCCTCACAGGTGACGCAGGCGATGGCCAAGGGGGCGCGCACCCATGGGGCGCAAATTGTCCGTTTCAACCCGGCGACGGGTGTGTCCCAGGACAATGGCGAATGGATTGTTCACACTGAAAATGGGGATATCCGCTGCGAATATGTGGTGAATGCTGCGGGATATTATGCGGACCGTGTCGCGAAGTGGTTTCTGCCCTTTGGTGGGCGCCAATTGCCTTTGACCGTGATGAGCCACCAATACTTCCTGACTGAGGCGGTTCCCGAGATCGAAGCCTTGACCAAGGAGAATGGCCGCAAGCTGCCATTGTTGCGCGACGTAGATACATCCTACTATCTTCGTCAGGATACCTACTCGCTGAATCTCGGGCCTTACGAGCGCAATTGTCAGGCCGCTTGGGTCAACGACGACGACCCCATGCCTGACGATTTCAGCTTCCAGCTGTATCCCGACGATCTTGACAGGCTGGAACTGTACATCCTGGATGCTATGGAACGGGTTCCGCTTCTGGGGTCGCGCGGGGTTCAACGCAATATCAATGGTCCCATTCCCTACGCACCGGACGGACTGCCAATGCTGGGTCCCATGGCGGGTGTTCCCAACGCTTTTGACGCCCATAGCTTTACCTTCGGTATTGCCCAAGGCGGTGGAGCTGGCAAAATCCTGTCCGAGTGGATAATGCATGGTTATACCGAATGGGATATGTGGTCCGTCGATCCGCGCCGCTATACGGGTTTTGCCGATGCTGACTACAGCCGGGCAAAGGCGAGCGAAACGTATGGCCACGAATACGCTATGCATTTCCCGCATCATGAATGGTCAGCCGGACGCAACAAGAAGCTCTCCCCAAACCATGAACGTTTGATCCGTGACGGTGCGCAAATGGGCGCCTATGGCGGCTGGGAACGTGCAAACTGGTTTGCAAGAGAAGGAGACGATACTTCTGAACGTGCGACGCAGACCTGGGATCGCAAGGGTCCCTGGGAGCCTCGGATCCGGGAAGAGGTTGAGGCGGTTCGGGACGGTGTCGGCGTCATCGATATTTGCGGTTTTTCGCGCTTTTCCGTGAGCGGTGCGGGAGCTGCGGACTGGTTGGCCGGCAAGACCGCCGGCGCCTTGCCCAAGATCGGACGAATGGCCCTTCTATACTTCTCTGATGCGCGCGGCCGTGTGCTGAGCGAAATGTCATGCCTGCGCCATGGGGAAGACGCCTTTACCCTTGTCACTGCGGCTGCGGCACTTTGGCATGATCAGGAACTCCTGGCCAAAGATCTGCCGGACACGGTGACCTTGAAAGATGTTTCCGAGGAGACTGTTGCCCTCTTGGTCACAGGGCCAAAATCACGGGATCTCTTGGCGCAATTAAGCGATGCAGATTTGTCCCTCGGCTGGTTGACCCATCAAACTGCGACCCTTGCTGACAAACCCGTCATGCTGGCACGTGTGTCCTTTGCCGGTGAGCTCGGCTGGGAAGTTCACGTGGCGACCTCCGAGACCCGGGAAGTCTATGCGGCTATACGTGAGGCGGGAGCCAGACCCTTTGGCATGTACGCTCTCAATTCCATGCGGATCGAGAAAGGATACCTGACCTGGAAGGGAGACCTGTCATCTGGCTACAGCCTTTTGGAGACCGGTCTGGCGCGGTTTGTACGTTTGGACAAGCCAGAAGATTTCCCGGGCAAAGCAGAACTTGCAGCCGAAGCGGAAAACGGCCCGGCAAGACGTCTTGTGACCCTGATCGTGGAAACGGGGTCACAGGATGCACCCTATATGGCGGCTGTTTTCTCAAACGGCAGGAGAGCTGGCGAAATCACCTCGGCTGCCTATGGGTATAGGGTGAATGCCGCCATTGCCCTTGCCATGCTGGACGCGGAGGTGGCAGAAGCCGGCGGCTTTGTTGAGATCGACGTCTACGGGAAGCGCCTCAGCGCCAAAATTCAGGCAACATCTTCCCTCTGGGATCCAGAAAATGCGCGTATTCGCGCCTGAGGCTCAAGAAGGACATGGAAATGGCAATTCCACCAAAGAGTGCCCGCGTCGTCATTGTTGGCGGCGGCGTGATCGGATGTTCGGTCGCGTATCATCTGACGAAACTGGGCTGGAAAGATGTTGTTCTTTTGGAGCGCAAGCAGCTTTGCTGCGGCACCACCTGGCATGCGGCGGGCCTGATCGCTCAGCTGCGCGCAACCCAGAACATGACCCGTCTGGCCAGATACAGCCAGGAGCTCTACGGCAATCTTGAAGCGGAAACCGGTCTGTCCACCGGCTTTAAACGCGTAGGCTCCATCACGGCCGCCCTGACGAACGAGCGTCAGGAAGAACTGATGCGTCAGGCCTCAATGGCGCGTGCTTTCGGGGTTGACGTTGAGGCGGTTTCCCCAGGTGAAATCAAAGCCAAATATGAGCATCTCAACTGTGAGGATGTTGTCGGCGGCGTCTATCTTCCTCTCGATGGCCAAGGTGACCCGTCCAATATCGCGCTTGCATTGGCAAAAGGGGCAAAGCTGCGCGGCGCCAGAGTGCTGGAGCGCACAAAGGTCACGGGCTTTGTCAAAGACGGCCGCCGGATTGTCGGCGTTGAATGGGAAAACCAGGAGGGTGAAGGTACCCTTACGTGTGAGCACGTGGTGAATTGCGCTGGCATGTGGGCGCATGACGTCGGCAGGCAGATGGGCACCAATGTCCCGCTTCACGCCTGTGAACACTTCTATATCGTGTCCGAAAAAATTCCGGGTCTGACACAATTACCGGTGCTGCGCGTGCCGGATGAATGTGCCTATTACAAGGAAGATGCGGGCAGCATCATGCTCGGTGCATTCGAACCGGAAGCAAAGCCCTGGGCGATGAAGGGAATTCCGGAGGATTTCGAATTCGATCAGTTGCCTGAAGACTTTGACCATTTCGAGCCAATCCTGGAAAAGGCGGTGAACCGGCTTCCGCTATTGGCAGAAACGGGTATCCAGACGTTCTTCAACGGACCGGAAAGCTTTACGCCGGATGACGCTTACCATCTGGGACTTGCACCTGAGATGGACAATGTCTGGGTGGCCGCCGGTTTCAATTCCGTCGGCATCCAGTCTGCAGGTGGCGCCGGCATGGCCCTTGCGCATTGGATGGACAGCGGCGAGAAACCGTTCGACCTGGGTGATGTCGACATCATGCGCATGCAACCGTTTCAGGGCAACAAGACCTACCTTTTCGAAAGATCAAAGGAAACCCTGGGCCTGCTCTATGCAGATCACTTCCCTTATCGCCAGAAAGCGACGGCACGCGGCATCCGCCGGTCTCCCTTGCATGAGGCGCTCAAGGCTGAAGGCGCCGTCATGGGGGAAGTTGCAGGTTGGGAGCGTGCGAACTGGTTTGCAAATGCAGGTCAGTCGCCGGAATATGCATATTCCTGGAAGCGGCAGAACTGGTTTGAAAACTCCGCTTTGGAACACAGGGCGGTCCGGGAAAACATCGGGATCTACGATATGTCTTCCTTCGGCAAGATCCGTGTCGAAGGGCCCGATGCTGAAGCATTTTTGAACCGTGTTGCAGCCAGCAATTTGTCCGTACCGGTCGGTAAGATCGTTTACAGCCAGTTTTTGAACGCCGGTGGTGGTATTGAGGCGGATGTCACGGTCACTCGGCTGTCTGAAACCGCCTATATCGTGGTGACACCTGCGGCGACACGCCTTGCCGATCAGACCTGGATGCTGCGCCAGATCAAGGACGACCGGGTGTTCCTGACCGACATGACCGCAGCAGAAGCTGTGATATGCGTCATGGGCCCCAATTCCCGGCAATTGCTGCAAACAGTCTCGCCAAACAACTTCACCAATGATGTGAACCCCTTTGGAACCTGTCAGGAGATTGAAATCGGCATGGGGCTCGCCAGGACTCATCGTGTGACGTATGTCGGAGAACTTGGGTGGGAGATCTACGTATCGTCAGACATGGCCGCCCATGTTTTTGAAGTTCTGTGGAATGCCGGCCGGGATTTGGAGGCCAAGCTGTGCGGGCTGCACATGATGGACAGCTGCCGGATTGAGAAGGGCTTTCGTCATTTCGGCCACGATATTTCAAGCGAAGACCATATTTTGGAGGCTGGTCTCGGGTTTGCCGTCAAGAAATCAGATATCCACTATATCGGCCGGGACGCGGTCTTGCGCAAACGCGAGCAAGGTTTGCAAAAACGAATGGTGCAGTTCCTGTTGAGCGATCCAGAACCACTCTTGTATCACGCCGAACCCATCATCCGGGACGGCTCAATCGTGGGTTATTTGAGCTCAGGGAACTATGGCCATACGCTCGGCGCTGCTGTCGGAATGGGCTATGTGCCGTGTGTGGGCGAAACGGCAGACGATCTTCTGGCTTCGCGTTTTGACATCGAGATCGCCGGCCAGCGGGTATCGGCCAAGCCGTCTCTCGCTCCCCTGTATGACCCGAATTCGGCACGGGTGAAGATCTGAAGCGAAGTTTGCCATCCTGTTAAATGGACGCACACTTTCTGGCTGCTCTGTGGCGGTACTCAAAAGATCGGATTGAGACTGATTTTTCAGATGGCTTCGTGTGGAAGTGGCCGCGTTGGCTTTCAAGCTGCGGACAGGGTCGTTTGCACAGTTGAAGTCGTCGAGATTGGCTTCGGCCTCCCGGTTCAGCATTGACATCGTGCGTTTGACCGATGCCGTGACACTGCAAGCATTGGTGCTGCGAGGAATTGGGCAGATGGCGGATTTTGAATAGAGGGAGAAAGGTCATCGCCTGGAGGCGGGAGCGTGTGGCGGCGGAATGCAATGTCCATCGTCAGCGGATCGCTTCTTTCGTTCTGGCACTGCCTTGCCGCACCCTGTTCCATCCTGAAACCTTCCATTCGGGAAAAGAGATCGCTTCATCCGCAAAATGAACACTTTGCGAAAGTTGATTGCAGTCCTTAAACCGTTTTTGAACGCTGCCGGCACCGGCAGAGCGCGTCTATATACCAAGCGCGGTTGAACTTGGGCTAATTGATGCCCCAATTCCGTTCAACGGCTAGGGGCATCGCGCGACCCGGTCTGGTTGACCGGGTAAGTGGAGCATCTTGCCGCCGCCTGTCCCGGACACGGAAAAGTGGACAGGCACTGCCAGAGAAACCGCCTTCAACGGTCTATCTTTCAGAACAGATAACCTGTCTGATCATAAAATAAATGATCAGTCCGCCAACTGCAGACAGGCCAGAGACTGAAAAACCTAACAGGATGTCCACAAACTTAAAGGTCTGCCGCAGAATGGGCTTGAATCTGGGTCAGTAATTTTGACGTGGCCGTTTTCAACTTGTGTTGGTGTTTCAAGCCAACTCCAAAACACGCGATTTGACATGTTTCGTACCGAGTTTCAGTTTGTTAAATTTGCTCCCGTCCGTTTGGCTGTCCGCTCTGTGGCCTCCTGCATGTATGCTCTGTTACGCCCAGACCGTCTTGATTGGCAGGGCCCGTGGCAGATACGGGCCGACAATGACCGCCTTGCGCTGCGTATGGAGCGGCCTGACAGCCGCACCACTCCGGTTCACCTGACCACCTGCACCTTCAACGGGTATCAGGTTGTTGCCATGGGGCTGCCGGTGGACGGCGCAAGGGCGGGATTGGCCAGCTACGTCTATGGTTTTGTTCCCGATCCCATGGGCGCCGATCAGCTGAGTGAGGTCAGTGCAAGTGTCCAGCATACCAAATTCAATGGATAGAGACCCATCTGAGCGGTTTTGGAGGTTTTGCGGCTCGGCAAAGATCGCAGCGCGACAGGATCGCGGGCAAGATCTGCAACAAGACCGGCAGGTCCTCATCCGCGAGTGGCACAGCAGCGGAAACCGGATCGCTTTTTCAACAGGGGCGTTTTGGGGCGGTTTAAAACCGAACAATGCTCATGCTGAAAGGGCTCCAAAAGCGATCAGATCGGTTTCTTCTAAACGAGAATGGGGTGAGCTGCCCGCAAAGGCTGCGGTTCCGTCACAGGCTGGCCCCGCTGTGTGTTCTGGACTGCGCTCCGCCTAGATCTGCGCTTTGCTCTGGGCCGGCAGGCTGCCCTCTTGCATCCTTGGGACTGGCACGAGAAGGCAGGGAGACTGGTGGCGTCTGGCGTTTGGGGCGGAGGCTCCAGGCGATCCCGAGCACGCTGAACAGCAGCAGGGCGGGCAGAAGCGCAAGCGGGTTGCCCGCCGCAATCAGGGCGGTGCCGGCCGCGCAGGCCAGGGAGGCGGCGGCCTCCGCGAGGGTCGAGGCCTTGGAGGCGACCTGCCGTCGCCGGAAGGTGGTGCGTTTGGCCTGCGCCCGGAACCAGAGCTGAACCAGGATCGCGCTTGCGGCCGCCATCATGGCGCCGGTGAAGGTGACGCCTGCGCCCCAGAGCGAGAGGAATGCCAGAGCGAGGGTGATCGGCAGCAAGAGCGCGGCGACAAGCAACAAGACCGCTGCGACCTTCGCCCAGAGGCGGATAAAGGCCGTGACCGGTGCGGTTGCAATCAGATCGGGGGCATCCTCGCCGGAAATGGTCAACCAGGCCAGCCCGCCGGCAAGCTGGCCGACGGCCATGACGATCACCGGGGCGATGATCACGGAAACCTCCGTGTTTTTGCCAAAACTGACCCAGAGCATAAGGGCGGGCGGGATGAGATAAAGAACCTGCATCAAGGTCTGGGACACCAGCCAGGGATCGCGGGCGATGAGAGTCAGCTCTTTGTGAACCAGGGCGCCGAGCGGCGTATAGCCGCGAAAGGCCCGCCTGGAGCGGCGCCTGCGCGCGGCCTGTTCCGTGACCCCGAGGGCCTTCACGACAATGCAGCGGAACTGGACCGCACCGCGCCAGGCGGCCAGCGCGAAAAAGACCGCAGAGACCACAAAGACCAGAGCCACGGTAGGCAGCTGCCCGGCCACCGCGTGGGCGGGGAACCACCAGAGCGAGGCCGCATCTGGCGCATGGGCGGCCAGAAAGGCGGGATCAAAAAGCGTGAACCGGGACAGGGAGCCGAAGGACAGGACCGCAACCACCTGCATCCCGATCAGGAAGGCGGCCCCGACGATGGCGGCCAGAATTTGCGCGCACAGGCGCGTGCGCTGCGGGCCAACCGTGCGGAACAGCGCAAGCGTGATCAGCACCCCGGCACCGGTCGCTGTCAGCGCGGCGGCCAGCAGCACCACATATCCCGCAAGCCAGTGCGCCCCGTGAAGCCCCACCGCTATGTTGAGAAAGGGCGAAATGACCAGTGCCGACATGCCCCAGCTTGTCAGCGCCATCAGGACGATGCGTACCAGAAACAAATCGCGGGACGGGGCGGGGGAGGACAGGATCAGGTCAAGGTCATCGCGGGCATAAAAGGCGCGCGTGACCGACTCCATTGCCTGGGACAGCATCATGGTGAGGCTGAGCAGGACGGTGACGGAGAGCATGGCCAGCTCGGTCTGGGTCAGCGTGAAGGCGGCAGTCAGCCGGGGGGCAAGCACCGCATAGGCGATGAGATGCATCACCGCATAAAACACCCCCATGCCCAGAAGCGCGCGCCGAAGGCTCGTGTTGCGCCAGCCGGAAAACATCCAGGCCCAGTCGCGCCAGGCGAGCCGGACTTCATGGTTTGCAAACCGTCTGAGGGCGGACGGGGCCGTGCTTGCGCTCATGCGACTTTCCCGCAGGCGGAGGCGTCCACGTCTCGCCCGGGAGCTTTTGGATGGGGAATACCAGAATCGAGAATGCCAGAATCGGGAGCGCCTGAATCGGGAGAGCCTGGTTCGGCGCCGCCGACAATCTCCAGGAAAATGTCCTCAAGCGACTGGCCGCCGGCTTTTGCCTGGCCGCGCAGCTCCTCAAGCGTGCCTTCGGCGACCAGCTGTCCGCGCGCGATAATGCCGATCCGGTCCGCCATGCGCTCCGCGACCTCCAGAATATGGGTGGTCATGATGATGGACACCCCCTGGTCCACAAGGCCGGTCAGCACTGTCTTGACCTGCCGGGCGGACCCGGCATCCAGCCCGGTGAGCGGCTCATCCAAAATGATCAGGCGCGGCTCATGGATCAGGGCTCCGGCCAGCGCCACTTTCTGGCGCATGCCTTTGGAAAAGCCGCCGCAGCGCTCATGGGCATGGGGAGCAAGGCCGAAGGAGTCCAGCAGCGCGTCGGCCTTGAACCGTGCAAGGTCCGGCTCCATGCTCCAGAGACCGGCCACGAATTCCAGATATTCAAGCGGCGTCAGCTTGTCATAGACCATGGGGTCGTCCGGAACCCAGGCGAGCACCTGCTTGGCGGCAACAGGGTCCGCGAAGGCGTCGATGCCGCAGATCGCAACCGCTCCCGCATCGGCCTCAAGCAGTCCGGCCACCATCCGCAGCGTTGTCGTCTTGCCCGCCCCGTTCGGCCCCAGCAGGGCATAAAACTCACCGCCCCGCACGCTCAGGGACAGGCCATCCACCGCAGGCGCGCTGAAGCGCTTGTGAAGACCGGAAATGTCAAGGGCAGGGGCATTGGACGGGGATCTGGAGGACGGCATCGGTTTCTCGCCTGACAACATTTTCAGCCAGTTTACCGAGGGGACCTTTCACGAGGGTAAAGTCTTGGAGGGGGCAAAAAAGCGCGACAGGTCCACCTCCTGAGACAGCGCTACAAAACGATACAAATACAACGATGTGTGCATGAAGAAGCTGTGATAGGAAATTTCGATTGCGCGTTAAGTCAATAGGAGTGCCCCATGAGATTAGCTCTCTTCGCGATAACCTTCCTTTCATTTTCCTCAAACGCTGTGATGGCGGACAGTTTTTCAGCCGATGTCTGGGCGGACAACTGGTTTGAAATGCGGGTCAACGGTCAGAAAGTCGCAGAAGACAGTGTCCCGATAACAACCGAGCGCTCGTTCAATGCTGAAAGCTTTTCCTTCGAAGCAGAGCGTCCCTTTGTAATTGGTTTGATTGCCAAGGACTTCAAAGAAAATGATACCGGGCTTGAATACATTGGCACCTGGAGTCAGCAGATAGGCGACGGCGGTGTGATCGTCCAGATCAAGGATGCGGCAGGAAAGGACGTTTCTGTCAGCGATGCCGCATGGCAATGCCTTACCATCCACAAGGCTCCATTGGACAAATCTTGCGCGGGAGAAGACAATCCGATCGCGGGGAAAGGGGCCTGCTCCTTTGAGGCAATGGAAGAACCGGAGGGCTGGGACACAGCTGAATTTGATGCATCGCACTGGCCCCAGGCGAGCATCTACACAGAACGTGAGGTAAGTCCAAAGGGGGGCTATGATCGCATTCGCTGGTCGCCGGATGCGCGGTTGATTTGGGGAGCGGATCTGGAGCAGAGCAACACTGTTTTATGTCGTGTGACAGTCAACTGAGTGTGATGTCGCGGTTTGGATCAACGGTCCGCTTTATTTTTGCATAAACAACCCGCCCGATCGTCTCCGATGGGCGGGTTTTTGTGTTTCAGGGCGGTTTGAGCCATTTATTGGCCTAAATAGTCCATCCTATGCCGTCACGGACAACAACAGAATACCAGCTCTTAACTACACCCGCTTGTCGAGCCGCAAGTGTCGCATTTCAGGCAGGTGCCGTTCCGGACCATGGTGAAGTTGCCGCATTCAGAGCAGCTTTCGCCTTCATAGCCCTTCATGCGGGCCTGGGCGATCTGCTGGGCGGCGCTGGCCGTTTGGGGCGCAGAGGCCGGGGCGATCTCCACGGCGGCGGTTTCGGCCCCGCGGGCAAAGGCGGTTGCGACCGCCGTCACCTGGGCCGAGGGGCTGCTGGCAGTCTGGACGGAAATCGCCTCGGTGGTTTCCCCCGCCGGGTCGGAGCCGGAGACCAGGCGGAAGCGCTCGGTCTGGCCGCGCACCAGGCCGTGGGAGACCACCTGTCCGCTCTTGGCCGCGCCTTCGCTTGCGGCCGGGCTCGATCCGTTTGAGCCGAAGACTTCCGGTGGCACATGGGCCAGATCGTGGCGGCCAAGATAGGAGACGGCGAGCTCGCGGAACACATAGTCGAGGATCGAGGTCGCGTTCTTGATCGCGTCATTGCCCTGAACCATGCCGGCCGGCTCGAATTTGGTGAAGGTGAAGGCGTCGACATATTCCTCCAGCGGCACCCCGTATTGCAGGCCGAGGGAGACGGAAATGGCGAAGTTGTTGATGAAGGCGCGCAGGGCCGAACCTTCCTTGTTCATATCCAGGAAGATCTCGCCAAGGCGGCCGTCATCATATTCGCCGGTGCGCAGGAACACCGTATGGCCGCCGATCTTGGCCTTCTGGGTGTAGCCCTTGCGGCGGGCGGGCAGCTTTTCCTGCTCGCGCACCACCCGTTCCACGATCCGCTCCACAATCCGTTCCGCCACCACTTCGGCGTGGGCGGCCTGGGGCTTGGCGGCGATCTCTTCCACAGCGTCTTCCGCTTCGTCCTCATCCTCCGACAAAAGCTGGGAATTGAGCGGCTGGGACAGTTTGGAGCCGTCCCGGTAGAGCGCATTGGCCTTCAGGGCGAGTTTCCAGGACAGCATGTAGGCTTCCATGCAATCCTCGACCGTCGCGTCATTGGGCATGTTGATCGTCTTGGAAATCGCGCCGGAGATGAACGGCTGGGCCGCCGCCATCATGCGGATATGGCTTTCCACGGACAGGAAGCGTTTGCCGATGCGCCCGCACGGATTGGCGCAGTCAAACACCGGATAGTGCTCTTCCTTCAGGAAGGGCGCGCCTTCCAGGGTCATGGCGCCGCACACATGGGTGTTGGCGGCTTCCATGTCGGCTTTGGTGAAGCCAAGGAAAGTCAGGAGGTCGAATTCCGGATCGTCCAGCTGCTCGTCGGTGACCCCAAGCGCCTTCATCTGCTCATCCCCAAGGGTCCAGCGGTTGAACACGAACTTGATGTCAAAGGCCGATTTCAGGCCGTCCTTCAGCTTGGCCAGGGTCTCGGCAGTAAAGCCTTTGGCGGTGAGGCTCGCCGGATTGATGCCGGGGGCCTGATCAAGGGAGCCATGGCCAACCGCATAGGCCTCGATCTCGCCGATCTCGGCTTCCGAATAGCCGAGCTTGCGCAGGGCTTCGGGCACGGCCCGGTTGATGATCTTGAAATAGCCGCCCCCGGCCAGTTTCTTGAACTTCACCAGGGCAAAGTCGGGCTCAATGCCGGTCGTGTCGCAATCCATGACCAGGCCAATGGTGCCGGTCGGGGCAATCACCGTCGATTGGGCGTTGCGGAAGCCGTTCTGTTCGCCGAGTTCGAGCGCCCTGTCCCAGGCCTTTTTCGCCCGTTCCACCAGAAGGGGCTCGGGGCAGGAGGCATGGTCGAGGGCAACAGGATTGGTGTTCAGACCTTCATAGCCTTCCGTTTCGCCATGGGCGGCGCGGCGGTGGTTGCGGATGACGCGCAGCATGTGCCTGGCGTTTTTCTTGTATCCTGGAAAGGCCCCCAGTTCTCCGGCCATTTCCGCAGAGGTGGCATAGGCCACACCGGTCATAACGGCGGTCAGCGCGCCGCAGAGCGCGCGGCCTTCCTGCGAATCGTAGGGGATGCCGGAGGTCATCAGGAGGCCGCCAATATTGGCATAGCCGAGGCCGAGCGTGCGGAACTTGTAGGAGAGTTCGGCGATTTCCCTGGACGGGAACTGGGCCATCAGCACCGAGATTTCAAGAACCACGGTCCACAGGCGCACGCCATGTTCATAATTGTCGATGGCGAAGGAACCGTCTTCGTTGCGGAACTGCATCAGGTTCAGCGAGGCAAGGTTGCAGGCCGTGTCATCCAGGAACATGTATTCCGAGCACGGGTTGGACGCGCGGATTTCGCCATCGCCGATGCAGGTGTGCCAGTCATTGATGGTGGTATGGTATTGCAGGCCCGGATCGGCAGAGGCCCAGGCGGCATAGCCGATCTGTTCCCAAAGCTCCTTGGCCTTGACGGTTTTCAAGGTGTCGCCGGTGCGCCGGGCGGTCAGATCCCAGGTGCCGTCTTCGGTGACCGCCTTCAGGAAGCCATCGGTGACCCTGACAGAATTGTTGGAATTCTGGCCGGCGACCGTCAGATAGGCTTCCGAATCCCAGTCGGTGTTGTAGGTCGGGAATTCGATCTTGGTGAAGCCCTGGCGGGCGAACTGGATGACACGCTGGATGTAGTTTTCCGGCACCATCATCTTCTTGGCGGCGCGGATTTCCCGTTTCAAGGCCGGGTTCTTGGCCGGGTCGAAACAATCGCCATTGTCCGCCTCGCAATTGATGCAGGCGCGCATGATGGCGCTGAGGTGCTTCTGGCAGATCTTGGAGCCGGTGACGAGGGCGGCCACCTTCTGCTCTTCCTTGACCTTCCAGTTGATATATTCCTCGATATCCGGGTGATCGACATCGACCACCACCATCTTGGCCGCGCGGCGGGTGGTGCCGCCGGACTTAATGGCACCGGCCGCCCGGTCGCCGATTTTCAGGAAGCTCATCAGGCCGGAGGACTTGCCGCCGCCGGAGAGTTTTTCGCCTTCTGAGCGAACATGGGAGAAGTTGGAGCCGGTGCCGGAGCCGTATTTGAACAGGCGCGCTTCGCGCACCCACAGATCCATGATGCCGCCGTCATTGACCAGATCATCCTGAACCGACTGGATGAAGCAGGCATGGGGCTGGGGATGCTCGTAGGCGGTCTTGGACTTGGTCAGCTTGCCGGACTGGAAGTCGACATAGAAATGGCCCTGGCTCGGCCCGTCAATGCCATAGGCCCAGTGCAGGCCCGTGTTGAACCATTGCGGGGAGTTCGGGGCAACCTTCTGGGTGGCGAGCATGTAGCGCAGCTCGTCGTAAAAGGCCTGGGCATCCGATTCCTGATCGAAATAGCCGCCTTTCCAGCCCCAATAGGTCCAGGTGCCGGCCAGCCGGTCGAAGACCTGACGGCCATCGGTTTCCGAACCATAGCGGGTGTCTTCGTCAAGTGCTTCAAGAGCGGCCTCGTCGGCCTCGTGGCGCCACAGCCAGGAGGGAACCGAGTTTTCTTCCACCGCCTTCAGCCGGGCCGGAACTCCGGCCTTGCGGAAATATTTCTGGGCGAGAATGTCGGAGGCGACCTGAGAAAACTGGGCAGGGACCTGAATGTCCTCCAGCCGGAACACAATGGACCCGTCCGGGTTGCGGATCTCACTTGTGGCAGTCCGAAATTCGATGCCGGCGTAGGGCGATTGCCCTTCCTTGGTGTAGCGCCGCTCAATCCGCATTCTCTCAGTCCCCTTCGTATCCCCGCCGGCTCTTTCTGGAGCCGGTGCAATTCCGATATGTGCCCGGTGTGGCGAAATCGCCTGCCTCGTCACTGGACACGGCCGGCCAAGAGCCGGTGTTGATCCTGTATGTAGCGTTTCCTGCGGCTGGGTCTACTATATATAGTGCCTATCAACAGGTTTGTCACGATATGCACACCGACAAGAGCGCACAAAAAGCCGTCTTCCGGTATTGGAGGAAAACGCGGAAACGGATACGCTGATACTTACGTGGTCTGGATGACTGGGGCGCCGTCAGGAGCCCCTGTTACGCACATCGCAATAGTAGGGAAAATAAAGTAAACGAAATCTTAAGGTCAAGCGGCGAGTGACAACAGCTTGTGCCCATCCTGTGGGCAAACGCAAAATATTGTGGGTGCATGTGGATTGCGGGGAGCGCCGTGGAGAGCGGGGCCTGGCCCGGAAATCCGCGCTTGTTTTTCTTCGCCGGGGGTGGGCCAGTGCCGGTTCGAGCCGGTCACGTGTGAATATAGCCCAAGTTTTATGAAAATTTGACGAAAATGGCATCTGCCAGCTTCAACCCGGTTTAAGCGGCGGGTGCTTAAATGGCCCAAATCGGGTGACAGAGGGCCGCATTTTATGAAGCACCACGCAGCGTTTGGGCTGTCAATGGAAGACATAGACGCGGTTGTCGTGGAAGACAGTAAACCCATGCAGACTATCCTGCGGTCGATCCTGCTCAGTTTCAAGGTGGCCCGGGTGCGGGTGTTTGATTCGGCTGATGAGGCTCTGGAGGCGAGTCTCGCCGAGCCGCCCAACGTGATTCTGACCGACTGGCGGATGGAGCCGACCTCCGGCTATCAGTTTTTGCGCCTTGTGCGCCACCGCCACATGGAGCCGCTCTGCTACGTGCCGATTCTGTTCATCACAGCCCATGGCACGCGGCCGCTGGTGGACAAGGCGCTCAGGGCAGGGGCTCATCATGTGCTGGTCAAGCCGCTGTCCCCCTCCACCTTGTTCAAACGGCTGAAGTGGCTGTTGACCGATGACCGGCCGATCATTCTGGAACAATCGGGCTTTTACAACATCTATGGCATTCAGCGGTCCATGGATGAACAGGCGGAAAAGCTGCAGTCTCTTGCCGGAGCACGCCTTTATCACCGGGTTGCCGTCCAGAAACGGGCGAAGGTGGAAGAGGTGGTTGAAGAGGCCTTCGACAACAAGCCAAAGAAAGACCCTGTGTTTGCCGGCGTGAAAAAGGGCGGCGTGGAAAAAGCGCCATCGGCCGCCGCCAAACACATTCGCAATGCGGGCTATGTGAAATCGAAAGACCTCAAGATTCATTGAGGTTGGTGCCGGGTCTTAAGGCACCCGGCAGCACTGGACAGATGGGCCTCTTGGCGCCATAACTTAGCGGGAACCGCCGCGCGGCCTGTGCTGCGCCGGGGCTTTGTCTTTGGCAATCAGGGGACCTGTGACAGGCCATGAAAACGCTGCTGCTGGAAATTTTCACCTGGTGGAACAGCCAGACGATGGGCACCCGGTTCTTCACCTGGCGCAAGGGCGTATTTGTCGGTGAGGATGCGGCCGGTAACAAATATTATAAAGAGCGCAGCGGCAAGAGACGCTGGGTGATTTATAACGGTCTTGCGGAGGCCTCCACCATTCCACCAGGCTGGCACGGCTGGATGCATCACCGGGTCGACACGCCGCCGACGGAAGAAACCTATCACGCCAAGTTGTGGCAGAAGGGCCATGAGGCCAACAAGACCGGTACGCCGGAGGCGTACCGCCCCAGCGGTTCCATCCTGACCCCGGAAAAACGCCCCGATGTGACCGGCGATTATGAGGCCTGGACCCCGGGGAACTGAGCCGCGGGAGCCGCGTCTGAGGGAGTGGTTCAGTTCGCCTCAATGTCAGAGCGTGCAACCTTCAGGCCCCGGCGATCTGCCCGTCATCTTGCTGCGATCACATCCCGCGCGGTTGTGTGTGCGGCCAGTCTGACCTCCGTGGCTAGGGCTGAGTCTGGCAAGGTCCGCGCGAGGATCATTCCGCCAACGCAAAGCGCTGCAAGGGAAAGCGCCTTTGTGCGGGTGGCGGTGTTTTCTTCTGCCAGATTGTTCTCAAACAGCCAGACCATCGCCGTCAGCAGTTGCTGATAAGAGTTCTGAACCTGCGGGCTGCCACGGGCCACATCAGAAGGCAGGGCAATCATTGGGCATTGCCCATCCAAGTCGCCCAGATGATCCGCAGACAGGTAGCTGTCGACCATGTGTTCGACCATCTCCGGGCACAGCGTACTGGGATCGATCCCGGCATCCTCCCGCCATTTTGCGCCCCGTCCCATAAGAAAACAGGAAACGGCTTCCGCAAAGAGCTCCTCCTTGCTGGCAAAGTGATTGTAGAATCCGCCCCGTGTGAACCCTGCTTCTTTCATGATGGCGTCAATCGACACATCCTGAAACCCGTGACGATTGAAGAGAATCCGCGCCGCTTCAACGATTTTCGCGCGTGATTTTTGCTTGTGGCTTTCCGAATAGGGCATCGCATCTCTCCTTCAACGCAAAGGCATACCGCAAACACAAAATATGTTCTTGAACATAATAAGACATCTGGAACCATGGCGGACAGGTTCAAAAAGGAGACGGTCCATGCCCAGATTTATCTTCGCCTATCATGGCGCGCCCAACGTTCAGACCAGGGAAAACTGCCAGGCCCATATGCAGGACTGGTTGGCCTGGCGTGGCCGGCTTGGAGCAGCCGTTGTCGATCCGGGATACCCGGTCGGCCCGTCTAAATCCGTCAGCGCAACCGGTGTTCAAGACTATGACGGGCCGGCCGCTTTGCAGGGCGTGACCATTGTCGAGGCCAGCACGATGGAGGAGGCGCTCGCCATGGCCGCGTCCTGCCCGCATGTCACCAGCGGTGGCACGCTGGAAGTCGCCGAGGCGGTCGATATGCCCATGTAAGTGGCCGTTCCGGCAAATTTGGGGCTCACCTTCGAGGGGGGGCGCCAACCCAATCTGAAATATTAAAAAGGTTTTCCGATGCCCTCTCTCTTGGACGTTGTTCCCGGTCTTGCCGCCTATAAGCCATCGATGCTGGTTCTGGGCATTCTTGTTCTGACCCAGCTTGTGCAGTCGTTTCTGACGGCGCCGCTGGCCTATGCCAGCGGAGAACAGGTGCCGGGCATGCCGCTCCGGCATGATTTTTCCAAGTTCAGTTTCCGGAGCGTGCGGACCTATCAGAACACCACCGAGAACACACCGGCCTTTGCATTGGCTGTTCTGGTGGCCATCGTTCTGGGCGTTCCGGCGTCACTGACCAACGGGCTATCATGGCTTTATCTTTCTTTCCGGCTCGCGTTCTGGGCCGTCTATTATGCAGGCATTGGCAAGCAGGCCGGAGGACCGCGCACGCTGGCTTATGTGGGCGGGCTCCTCACCAACATTGTGCTGGGAGGGGCTGCGGTTCTCGCCGGGCTTTTTGCCTGATTTTCCTCGAAGACAGAAGCGGCCGCAGTCTCCGTGCGGCCCCTGGCAGGGAGACGGCGCTGAAAGGCTGGCGTTACGGCCCTTTGACTGGGGCTTTTGCCTTGGCGGCAGTCTCATCGGCGCCGAACAGGGTGCTGGCTGAGGAAATCATCCTGTTCAGAATCAATATGACCAGAGACGTGCTGTAGCCCAGCACAAAGGGCATGATCAGCAGCATCGACTGGTTGGTGAAGGCCAAATCCGATTGGGTTGGCACGGTGGTCCGGTTCAGGGCCGATGTGCTAAGGCTCTTGGCAAAGCTCAGGAATTCGTGAAAGCCAAAGGGCAGGGTGAAGAACAGGGCGAACAGAGCCCCAAGCACAATCCGCTGGATGATGAAGCGGCTGTCGGAAATGTCGAAGGTAATGTCGCTGCTGACCGAGATGGCATTGAAGCCGATAAAGGCGGCCGCTCCGATGGCCCCGAGGGACATCAGCCAGAGCAGAAAAAACAGCACCATCAGCGCCCCGTTGATCCCCGGGCTGAACAACGGCTGCTCGGCCATGACCACAGACAGGATCATGGACCCGATCGAGACAGCCACCAGCCAGACGGCGATCCGGGGCAGGAAATTCGGCATCTGGGAGGCGAGAAACCGTTTGCGGTCCGCGTCGGTCAGCTGGGCAAAGAGGATCTGGGTCTTCTTCTCAATTGCCTGCCATTCCTCGGCCGTGGGCGCCCGGCCGGTCTGGCCGGGGGAGGCGGCTTTTAGCGGGTTCAGCAGCCCAAGGGAAAACTCTTCCGGAAGGGTCTTGGCTTCCCGGATCAGGAAGGAATGCAGACTGCGCAGCGTCTCCAGATCCTTGTTGAATTTGGTGTCGACAATGGTCTTGTCCGGATCGCTTGGCCGCACCGGCTGGGTGATATAGTCCCGCACCGACCGTGTCGCCTTTTTCAATTCGGATGTCAGATTGTTTTGAGACATGTGTGCGGCGGCGGGGCCGCAGCCCACAGGCTCTCCCGGCTGCGCTGTGGCGGGCGGCCGTGCGGGTCCGTTGCTGTTTCCGGCGTCCTTGACCTCTCCAACCATGCGGTTCCCCAACGCCTATAGACGAGCCCGGGAAAGGACCCGTCAAGGGTCCTGCCTTTAGGGAATGCTAGCAGGGATCGCCTTTGGTAACAACTGCAACCCGGTCCGCACATTGTGATGGGTGTGAGGCTGTTGGTGTGTATAGCGCTCCAGAGCTGTTGCCTTTGCCTGCCTATAAAGCCAGGATTTCAGCGCACAGGACTCGGATTGAACTGGAAAAACGCAGCATTTCCTAGGCGCTTTTCCAGCTGTCCAGTACCGTCAGGATTTCCTGTCCGCTGGACTGGGGGGAGAGTGCATAGAAGTCGGTTTCCAGTTTCAGGGCCTCCGAGAGACGCTGATTGTAGTCGGCCTGGGAGATTTCGCAGGTGCCGAAGCGGCTCAGGTGATCGGTCACGAACTGGGTGTCGAGCAGGGAATAGCCGCCGACGATCAGCCGGGCGACCAGATGGGCCAGGCACACTTTGGATGCATCCGTGCGGAAGGTGAACATGCTTTCGCCGAAGAATGCGCCGTTGAGGCTGACCCCATAAAGGCCGCCGACAATCTGTCCGTCCTGCCAGGCTTCAATCGTGTGGCAATAACCCATGTCGAAGAGTTCACCGTAGAGGCGGCGGATCTCCCGGTTGATCCAGGTCTTTTGACGGCCGGGCATGGGTTCGGCGCAGCCGTCAATGATGCCGTTAAAATCCGTGCTGACCCGGATGTCAAACGTGTCGCTGCGGATGGTACGCCGCAGGCGGCGCGGAAGGTGGAACGCGTCAAGAGGAAGAATGCCCCGCTGCTCCGGTTCCAGCCAGAACAGGCCGGGATCATCAGCGGATTCGGCCATGGGAAACAGGCCGCAGGCATAGGCCTTGAGCAGAACCTGCGGCGTGATTTCCATGACGATGTCGTCTTTGTAGCCAGCCATAAGGCCTCACTTCCCAGGGGCGCGGGGCAGGCCCCGCGCGCATCAAACCCGGTCAGCTGGACTTGTCAGCCAGATATTTCTCCAGCCAGTGGATGTCATACTGACCGTTTGCGATGTCCTGATTGTCCACCAAATCGCGGAAAAGAGGAATAGTGGACTTGATCTCGTCAACCACAAATTCATCCAGGCACCGGCGCAGGCGCATCATGCACTCTACCCGGTTGCGCCCGTGAACGATGAGCTTGCCGATCAGGCTGTCGTAATAGGGCGGGATCTTGTAGCCCTGATAAACACCGGAGTCGACGCGCACGCCCAAACCACCGGGCGGATGGTAATAGGTGATCGTGCCGGGAGACGGGGTGAAGGTCACCGGGTCTTCCGCATTGATGCGGCATTCGATGGCATGGCCCTCGAAGCTGATATCGGCCTGAGTGGTCTCCAGATCGCCGCCAGCGGCGATGCGGATCTGTTCGTTGACCAGATCAATACCGGTGATCATTTCGGTCACCGGATGCTCCACCTGCAGGCGGGTGTTCATTTCGATGAAATAGAACTCGCCATTCTCATAGAGGAACTCGACCGTGCCGACGCCGCGGTATTTCAGCTTGCGCATCGCGGAGGCAACAATTTCGCCGATTTCATCACGCTGTTGTGCGTTGAGGCACGGCGAGGGGGCTTCTTCCAGAACTTTTTGGTGGCGTCGCTGCAGCGAACAGTCGCGTTCGCCCAGATGGATGGCATTGCCCTTGCCGTCGCCCAGAACCTGGATTTCGATATGGCGCGGCTTGCCGAGATATTTCTCCATATAGAGAGCGTCATCACCGAAGGCGGCTTTGGCCTCGGAGCGTGCCGTGGAGAGGGCCGTGTCCAGATCAGCCTCGGTCAGGGCCACTTTCATGCCGCGTCCGCCACCCCCTGCAGCGGCCTTGACGAGCACCGGAAAGCCGATGCCGCGGGCAATCGCGTGGGCATCGTCTCCGGTCTTGACCTCGCCATCAGAGCCGGGAACGACCGGAATACCAAGATCCCGGGCCGTTTGCTTGGCCTGGATCTTGTCGCCCATGATGCGGATATGCTCGGCCGTCGGACCGATGAATTCAATGTTGTGGGCTTCCAGAATTTCGGCAAAGCGGGCGTTTTCCGACAGAAAGCCGTAGCCGGGATGCACTGCATCTGCGCCGGTGATCTCACAGGCAGCCAGCAGTTGCGGGATGTTCAGATAGCTGTCCCGGGCGGCCGGAGGGCCGATACACACGCTTTCGTCGGCCAGACGCACATGCATGGCATTGGCATCTGCGGTGGAATGGACCGCCACCGTTGGAATTCCCAGCTCTTTACAGGCGCGCAGGATACGCAGCGCGATCTCGCCCCTGTTGGCGATGAGGATCTTGGAGAACATGGCCTGGCGGCTCCTTATTCGACGACAATAAGCGGTTCGCCGAATTCCACCGGCTGGGCGTCGTCCACGAGGATCTGCTTGACGGTGCCGGATTTGGTGGACGGAATGTTGTTCATGGTCTTCATGGCTTCCACGATGAGGATCGTCTGGCCTTCAGACACCTTGTCACCCACCTGGACAAAAGCGGCTGCGCCCGGTTCGGGGGCCAGATACGCGGTGCCCACCATCGGGGAGGTAACGGTTGTTCCGGAGGCCGGTGCTGGCGCTGCAGCCGGTTCGGCGGCAGCCGCAACGGGCTGTGGTGCAACAGGGGCTGCGGCCGGAGCCGGGGCCATATTGACCGGAGCGGTGATCGACACCTGCCGCGCGACGCGGATACGGGTGTCTCCCTTTTCCAGTTCGATTTCCGTCAGATTGGTTTCGTCCAGCAGGATCGCGAGATCGCGGATCAGGGCCGTTTCTGTGTTCTTTTTTTCTTCAGACATTCTACTCGGCTCTCGTCAACTGCCGCGGGTCCGTCCAGTCCAGTTGTTGTAAGGGCTGGCCGGTGATCCTTCTCGGGAAGGGCCGGCTCTGGTCGGTCCGTCGGCTGAAATCCCTTCGTCTGTCCCGCAAGAGGCCAGCTGTGAGGATTGAAGCATGATTACTGTTCGGCTCTGAGTACCAAGAGCCAATGCAGTGGTTCTTATAGGGATACATTCCGGCAAGGAAAAGCCCAGACTGCCGGAAATCGCCCCGGGTGGATCAGTTCGCACTGTTTCCGCCTGTCCGGGCCATCGGAACGGCCCGGCATTGCGTGTGGTGCGCTTTGAGGGTCTAAGGCCGTAACCGGGTGGGAAAAACCTCATGCGCAGCGATGTCTGGCAATCGTCTAGAGAACGGTCACCTTGACACGGAAGTTCCGGATCTGGGCATCGCCCGGATAGGTTCCGATCAGCTCATGCGGTCCGTCTTCCTGGATCTGGAACAGTTTGAGTGTGCAGCCGCCGATTTTTTTGGAGCCCGGCAGCCGGGTGGTTGTGAACTCCGCCAGATAGGAGGCATCCATGTTAAACTCCGTGTCCAGGACAAGGCCGCACGTGCCGTCAAATGCGGCACCGCCCTGCGAGATCGTGAAGCCGAGGGCAAGAGCTTTGCCTGCCGGGACCTGGAACGTCTTGTCCTTGATCGTGTTGGCGCTGCCAAAGAGTTCTCCCTTCCAGGAGCCGTCAAGGGATTTGAAGTTATAATACAGGTTCTGCACGTCCATGGACAAAAGAGAGGAGGACGAGTTGGGGCTGACTACGTGAAGGGAGGCGACCGGCCCGCTTTCGGGCGCCGTGATCGGCGTTGCGCATGCGGCCAAAAGGAGTGCCAGGAGAACGGCGCTGAATTTCTGCATCTTGTGACGGACCTACCTTCGTTGTTAAAAAGCAGATGCAAGTAGGTCAGGATTGTGAAAAATAGCAATATCTCCACATTGAGAAATGCGCGCAGGCAGGGTCTTGGGGCGTGGATGTGGCCCAAAAGACGCAAAATGCTTCTGGGAGGCTCGCTGGAGGGCTTCTCTGCCAGGCTCCGCCGTTTTCAAACGGCGGGTCCTTGACACTGTCCTGAATCCAGGGTTTCAGCACAGGAGAAAACGCTGGCTGAGCTGGATGAAACGGGGCCTGTTCGAAAACAAGGCAGTGTGGTGTGCTTGACTTCCGGGCCTGGATCAGCAGGACGTCTGACCGCAATTGTGCAGGGCCTTCAGCTTCTTGCTGAGCTGCTCATAGCCGACAGCGCCCATGACCACGTCATTGCCCACCACATAGGAGGGCGTGCCGGTCAGGCCAAGACGGTTTGCCAGAGAATAGACTTCCTCGATGGTCTGGCTGGCTTCGTCGGTTGCCATTGCCGCCTTTAGATCGTCGTCTGACAGGCCGGCCCCTCTTGCGGCAGCAAGCGCGCTGGCCATATTGGCCTGGCCCCGGCTGAGCAGCAGCGCCTCATGAAACGCGCCATATTTTTCCGGGGCAACCGAATTGACCGCGATGGCCACCTGGGCTGCTTCCACCGAGCCTTGGCCGAGAACCGGGAATTCCTTCAGCACGATGCGCAGGTCCGGATCTTCTTCCATCAGCTTGACCATGTCGCCATGGGCCCGTTTGCAATAGCCGCAGTTGTAGTCGAAGAACTCCACCAGGGTGACAGAGCCTTCCGGATTTCCGAGCACAACCTGGCGGGTGGAGTTGAACAGAATGTCGGCACTGTCTGTCAGAGCCTGGAGACGTGCGGCTTCTTCAGCTGCCTGTTCCCGCCGCTCCAGTTCTTTCAAAGCGTCGGCAATCACTTCCGGATTTTCCAGAAGATAGTCGCGGACGATCTTTTCCACGTCCCCTTTGGACAGGTCCTGGGCGGACACGGAGCCCGCCATCAGGGCCAGAAGGAGCGCGGCCGCAGACAGAAGGCGCAAAACGGCGCCCGGAACGAGGCGGAC
This sequence comes from Roseibium sp. AWQ4_254, assembly GCF_056161025.1. NCBI lineage: Bacteria > Pseudomonadati > Pseudomonadota > Alphaproteobacteria > Hyphomicrobiales > Stappiaceae > Roseibium > Roseibium sp. AWQ4_254. Next base: position 35,766 of record NZ_JBSWYH010000012.1, on the reverse strand, counting down.
GGGGGAAGGGCTGAGATGGGGCATTCAAATCTCCTTGGGAGGCGGCCTTTGGCTCAAGGCGCCTCCATGCGCGTGGCGTGTCCTTAGAGGCCGTAGCCTAGCGGCGATTCATCAGTTTAGGAGGTTTGTACGCTACAATGTCGTCCGCTTGAACCCATGCAGGGGATCCGTGCTTCAAACTTTTTTGAGCGCGGGCCGCATAGCGGCGGGCCGCTTCGTAGTCGCCCCGCACCATCAGGCCCTTTGCGGTGGCCAGATCCGCCTCGGCCCGTTCGCCCTGGCGGCCATGGGCAATGGCAAGCTGGCTGTAGGCCACACCGGAATTCTTGTCCAGGTGAATGGCGCGTTTCAAAACCCGCTCGGCCTCCGGCAGATAGGACGGGGTGTTGGCCCCCACCAGCGCATAGCCCAGCCAGACCAGGAATTGCGGCTCTTCCGGCTTGAAGGACAGGGCCTTGCGGAAGGGGGCGATGGCGCCCTTCGGGTCCCCGCCTTCGATCAGGGCCTGGCCCTTCAACTCATAATAATATGGGTTGTTGGGCTGGGAGCGGATCAGGGCATCGATTTCCTTGACCGCCCCCTTGCCCCGGCTTTTCATGGCGGCAATGGCCCGGGCATATTGGGCTGGCGGGCTTTTGTCGCTGCGCGGATAGGCGCGCAAGGTCGCTGAGGGATGGCTGGTGAAGGCAAACAGCTTCGCGCGCGCCATGTCATGCCGGTATTGCAGCACGTAATCTTCCGGTGCGTTGAAATATTTCGATTTCTGTGCAGCGTTCAAAAGACTGGTGTAGCGGTCCTGGGCCATCGGGTGGCTCTGGGCATAAGGATCTGCGAACTTCTTCGAGAACATCTGCTGTTCCGACATGCGCTTGAAGGTCTTCAGCATGCCGCGCGCGCTCTGGCCGGTGGCGTCGAGATATTTCAGGGCGGCCCGGTCGGCGGAGGCTTCCTCGCCGCGCTGATAGGCCAGCAGAGACCTCTGGCCGAGAGACCCGGCCCCGACAGCCGCTGCCGCTCCGCCCGAGGCTGCCTGGCCGGAGCCGGACGCCGCCCCTGCAGCGGCAGCGCCCGCCCCCAGGATGGTGCCGAGCACGGCAATGATCTGGGCATTGGCAGCGGCCGAGCGCAGCCGCACCAGATGGCGGCCTGCAATATGCCCGGTTTCATGGGCAATCACGCCGATCACTTCGCTCGGCGCTTCGGCTTCCATGATCACGCCGATATTGATGAACATGCGCCGGGAATCCGGCACGAACGCGTTGAACCTCTTGTCATTGACCAGGATGATCTGCGGCTCGGAATGGGCAATGCCCGCCGCCTTGAAGATCGGCTTTGCGTAATCTCTCATGAGAGATTCGATTTCCGCATCCCGGATCAGGGGAAGTCTGCCGCGTTGCGCTGCGACCGGAGCCGTGAAGGCGGGCAGGGCGATGGCGGCTGCGCACAGTACGGAAAGCGCAGCGCGCGCGCGCATCAACTGCAATTTGGGAAAACGGATGACGGGCACGAGACGCGGCAAGCTTGAATTCCTGACCTTTTGGATACCGATCACGAAAATGAGTGTCTGCGAAATTATGAAGCTGTGACCAGGCGGTCAAGAATAGCTGCATGACAAATTTGAAAGATGACGCAGCGGCGATAGCTGTGTGACTGGGCCTGCCTCGTGTGTCCCTGTTGCACCGGGGCCGAAAATCCGCGATAGGGTCGCCTGACCTGTTATCCCTAACGTATGTGATAGTGGCCGGCCGGACGGGTCTTTCCCAACTGTGATCGGCATTTTGCTGCAAGCGCGGAAGTTTCATGACCGAAAATCTGTTCAAACCCTCAAGAAGAAGTGATGTGGCGCCGTTCATTGCCATGGATGTGCTTGCTGAGGCGGCCCGGCTGGAGGCTGAGGGCCGGTCCATCATTCACATGGAGGTGGGGCAACCCTGCGCGCCCGCGCCCAAAGCGGCGCTTGCGGCCGCGCAAACGGCTTTGACCCACGGGCGGCTTGGATACACGGAGGCCATGGGCATCCGGCCGTTGCGCACGGCCTTGGCCGATCTCTATCAGCGGGACTACGGGGTCAGCGTTTCCCCTGACCAGATCATGGTAACCACCGGGTCGTCGGCCGGGTTCAATCTGGCCTTTCTGGCCGCCTTTGACCCCGGCGACCGGATCGTTCTGACCGCGCCGGGCTATCCCGCTTACCGCAACATTCTCAAAGCCCTTGGTCTTGTCCCGGTGGAGGTCGAGGTTGGCGAAGACACACGCTGGTGCCTGACACCGGAGCATTTGCGGATGGCGCAGCAGGAGGGGCCGGTCAAAGGCGTTCTGGTTGCCAGTCCCGCCAATCCGACCGGCACGATGATGAGCGCGCAGGCGCTCAGTGATCTGATCCGGTTCTGTGAGGCTGAGACCATCCTGTTCCTCTCGGACGAGATCTATCACGGCCTGCACTATACCGGTGAGCAGAAGACTGCTCTGGAGACGAGCCGCAATGTGATCGTCATCAACAGCTTCTCAAAATATTACTGCATGACCGGCTGGCGGATCGGCTGGATGGTGCTGCCCGAACATCTGGTCCGTCCTGCGGAGCGGCTCGCCCAGAGCCTTTATATTTCCGCGCCTGAAGTCTCCCAGATTGCAGCAACCGCCGCGCTTGGCGCGCAGGAAGAGCTGGAAACGGTCAAAGCAGGCTATGCGGCCAGCAGGGCCCTGCTGCTTGAGGGGTTGCCCAAGGCCGGTCTGGACCGGCTGCTGCCGGTGGATGGCGCGTTTTACATCTATGCCGATATCAGCCGGCACAGCCGGGACAGTCTGGCCTTTGCCAGGCAGATGCTGGAGGGAGCCGGGATCGCTGCTACACCGGGGGTCGATTTTGATCCGGTGCACGGATCTGACTTCATCCGCTTTTCTTTTGCTGGCGCACAAGCGGACATGAAAACGGCACTCTCCCGGCTTGGAGAATTTCTTGCCTGACGGTTTGGAGCGCGGGCTTTGGGCAGAAAGGCTGGCGGGAAAATCCAGCGTGATTGAAGACTTAAAAAAAGGCGGCCTGTGGCCGCCTTTTGTGTGATTGATTGATCTGAGCAAGCGTCTCAGAAGAAGGACCGGCCGCGTTGCCACCAGCCGACGCGCTTTTCCTTGCCATCCTTGTCATCGCCCGAGGTTTCACTCGTCACGACAGGTTCGGCCGGAGCGCTCGGGGTGACCGCAGCCTCACCTTCTTCCGTAGCGGTTTCTGTCGGAACCGGCTGTTCAGATGTCGGGGTGTCAACCACGATGTCTTCCTGGGGCTCTTCAGTCGCCTCAACGGTGTCCGGTGCGTGTTCAGCGGAGGGCTCAACAGCGGTGCTGTCCGCAACGTCTTCTTGAACCACAGCGTCCTGAGTATCCGCATCGCCGCTGTCTGCCGCGGCCTCTGTGTCTGCTTCAGGCGCCGCGCTCACCAATTCTGCAGCGGTGTCCCCGGTGTCTTCAGCGTCCGCTTCCTGCGCAGAGCTTTCTTCGCTTGCGTCCTCGGAGGAAACAGCTCCTGCTTCTGCGCCCTCTGCTGCCTCATCGGCTTGCAGCTCGCTGCCATCCCCGTTCCGGCGTCCGCGGCGGCCGCCCCGGCGCCCGCGGCGGCGCTTGCGGCGCGGCTCATCACTACCATCGTCTTCAGAGGCCTGACGGTCTTCGGAAGACCCTTCGTCGCCATCTGCACTGTTGCCCTCGGAGGCAGCCTGTGCGCCATCCTCGGTCTCCGAACCGGTGTCCAGTGCCCCGTCAGCACCGCCCCTGCGGCGCTTGCGGCGGCGTCTGCGGCGGCGGTCACCGCCATCCTCGTCCCTGGCCTCGTCCTGGGCTTCGTCTTCGATCACCGGCTGTTCGGTGTCTTCATCGATGATCTCGATGGTGTCCGGCTGGACGATGGGTGAAGGCACCGGAATGCGGTCCCGGTCGACCGGGGCGCCCCGCTCCAGCACATAGAGCTGGCCGTTGACCATTTCATCCGCGCTGACTTCGATCTCAACGGCAAAGCGGGTCTCCAGATCAAACAGATTGGAGCGCTTGTGGTTGAGAATATAAAGCGCGACCTGGGTGGTCGTGCGGATGATCAGATTGTGGCTCGCGCCTTTCAGAAGATTGTCTTCGATGGAGCGCAGCACATGCAGGGCAACGGATTCCACGGAACGGATCATGCCGGTGCCCTGGCAATGCGGGCAGGGGGTCGTGGAGCTTTCCAGAACCCCTGTGCGGATGCGCTGGCGCGACATTTCCAGCAGGCCGAAATGGGAGATCCGGCCAACCTGAATACGGGCCCGGTCGTTCTTCAGACAGTCCTTCAGCTTGCGCTCGACGGCCCGGTTGTTCTTCGACTCTTCCATGTCGATAAAGTCGATGACGACCAGACCAGCCAGATCGCGCAGGCGCAGCTGGCGGGTGACCTCTTCGGCCGCCTCCAGGTTCGTCTGAAGCGCGGTGTCTTCGATATTGTGCTCGCGGGTTGATTTGCCCGAGTTCACATCAATGGAAACCAGCGCTTCCGTCTGGTTGATGACGATATACCCGCCTGATTTCAGCGTGACTTGCGGCGAGAACATCGCATCCAGCTGCGGTTCGACCCCGTAACGGATGAACAGCGGCGAGGGATCCCGGTAAGGCTGCACATTCTTGGCATGGCTCGGCATGAGCATGCGCATGAAGTCTTTGGCCTCGCGGTAGCCTTCATCGCCGGAGACAAGAACCTCGTTGATGTCCTTATTGTAGAGATCGCGAATGGATCTCTTTACCAGACTGCCTTCCTCATAAACGAGGCTGGGGGCGCTGGACTTCAGCGTGAGCTCGCGCACATTTTCCCAAAGCCGCATAAGATACTCGAAATCACGCTTGATTTCGGCTTTTGTGCGGCTGGCTCCTGCAGTGCGCAGGATCACGCCCATGCCCTCCGGCACATCCAGTTCGGAGGCGATCTTTTTCAGGCGCTTGCGGTCGGTCGGCTGGGTGATCTTGCGGGAAATGCCACCGCCCCGGGCGGTGTTCGGCATCAGCACGGAATAGCGCCCGGCCAGAGACAGATACGTGGTCAGAGCCGCGCCCTTGTTGCCGCGTTCTTCCTTGACGACCTGGACAAGAATGATCTGGCGGCGTTTGATGACTTCCTGGATTTTGTAATGCTTGCGCGGCGGAACAACGCGTTCCGGCACCTCTTCCATGGCGTCTTCGGCGCCAACGGATTCAACGCTGTCCTCGTCATTGTCCGCATCTTCCTCGTCATCAGAGGATCTGCTGCGGCGCCGACGGCGGCTGCGGGCCCGGGAAGGACGCTCGTCCTCTTCATCCGATACGTCGTTTTCAGCTTCGTCCGCTTCGCCGCCGGTCTCGTCGTCTTCTTCATCGTCAGAAGAGATGTCGTCATCTTCGGAGATTTCAGACGGCGCGTCGTCGTCCTGGTCCTCAGGCCGGGAACCATCAGCTTCAGTTTCGTCAACAGGGGCTTTGGCCGCCAGCTCGCCGGTTTCGGCAGCGCCGTCTTGTGCATCTGCGTCAGAGCCGGTTGCAGTCTCGGCGGCCTGATCCGAATCAGCCTCGTCCTCTTCAACCTTGTCACTGGCGACAGTCTCAGCCGAATCGTTGCGGGCGGCACGTGATCTGCGACGGCGCTTCGGCTTTTCCTCCGCTTCGTCGTCCTTCTGGCGTTCGGTGGCTTCGGCGGCCAGAAGCGCTTCCCGGTCGGCGACGGGGATCTGATAATAGTCCGGATGGATTTCGCTGAAGGCGAGGAAGCCGTGTCGGTTGCCGCCATATTCCACGAAGGCGGCCTGAAGAGAAGGTTCGACCCGGGTTACTTTCGCCAGATAGATGTTACCGCGCAGCTGCTTCCGGTTCGCAGCCTCAAAGTCAAATTCTTCAACCCGATTGCCACGTACGACGACGACCCGGGTCTCTTCCGGGTGGCCCGCGTCGATCAGCATTTTGTTTGCCATTCTTGAAAGTCTCCACGGCAGCGTTGCTTGGCGCGTGTCGTAAACGCGCACCGCCCGAAAGGAGAGGAGCTGCCGTATTTGTTTTGCTATGTTTGAAAAGGGCGTCTGCGCCCGGCGCGGTCGTGTGATCAACACAAGCGGCCGCTTGAGCGGAGCCTTGCTGGTTGTTGATCACTATTTGCATCGCGCGGGTCCTTCGGGGCAACGCAGGCCCTTGAGTTAAGTCGTTGTACAATTCCGGGGTCACAGGGAGGGGCTCGCCGCTGCATCTGCTTCCGGTCCGGACCGGTTCGCCTTTGCCTTCCGCCTGAGCGCCCCGTGGATAACTCTGTTTTTTAACAGACCGGCCGAAACGGGGCGGTGCGGTTCCAAAGAAGGTCCGATACAGTCTCCGGACGCATTCTGGCGCTCTTGATAAAGGAGGATAGAACGGCCTCTGTCCCATCGCTCAAGCGCCCGGGAATGCCATGACGCTGTGGATAGTCTCCTGACTTCGTCACCCGGGAAGGTATCGGTCTTGAACCGAAATCCGTAAGGTACTTTTACGATCCGCAGATCCGCTTTGCAAGCAATGTGAAACGTATAAGACATTTTCCTCAGGTCCAAGATGTCTTAGGACAGGCAGTCAGGGGCGTAAAACCTGCAAAATGCGGGTGCAGCAACCGGTGAGATTGTGAAGAAAGACGGGACAAAACCTCAGGCCGGATGCCTGATCGATTCAAAAGACCTCCTCAGGGCCGTCTTCGCTGCCCTGGTCCTTGGCCTTTGTTTTGCTTTTTCTGCTGTCTCTGCCGGAGCGGCCGGTAAAAGCGGTGACACACCGGAAGTGATCGGCGTCCGGGTCGCTGGGGACGAGGACAGGACGCGATTCGTTTTGGATATGGACCGGCAGATCACACCGGTTGTCTCAGGCCTCACCGATCCCGAGCGGTTGATCCTGGATCTTCCGGAAGTCACGTTTTCTCTGCCCGAAGGTGCGGTCAAGCCGGGGCGGGGACTGGTCCAGGACTGGCGCTACGGGCTGTTTGCGGCCGGAAAGTCGCGAATAGTCATGGACCTGACCGGACCGGTGCGGGTCGACAAGACGTTCTTTCTGCCGCCGGTGGACGACCAGCCCGCCCGGTTTGTGATGGATCTGGTGAAAGCGTCGCCTGATGAATTCAAAACCTTTGTGCAGAAATCGCGCAAATTGGCAACTGGCGGAAAGGCGGCCAAGGCCAAGAGTTCCAAATCTGACCGGTTGACCGCCTCGCGCCACAACACCAAGCCTGTGATCGTGCTGGATCCCGGCCATGGAGGCATCGACAATGGTGCAACCGGGGTCGGCGGCACATTGGAAAAAGCGGTGGTTCTTGAATTTTCCAAGCTGTTGCGGGCCAAGCTGGAGGAAACGGGCCTTTATGAAGTGCATCTGACGCGGGACGACGATACGTTCATTCCACTTGGGCGGCGGGTTGAGATCGGACACGAGCTTGCAGCGGATCTGTTCATCTCCATTCACGCCGATTCGGTGCGCCGGGGGCAGAAATTTGCGCGCGGCTCGACCGTCTACACCTTGTCGGACAAGGCATCGGACCAGTTGTCCGCCGAACTGGCCGAACGGGAAAACATGTCGGATGTTATCGCCGGTGTGGATCTGGCTGAGGAGCCGACCGATGTGACTGACATCCTGCTGGATCTGGCGCGCCGGGAAACGCGCACCTTTTCAAGCTATTTTGCCAAGACCCTGGTGGACGAGCTGAAAAGCGCGGTCCGATTGATCAACAACCCGCACCGGTCCGCAGGGTTCCGTGTCCTGAAAGCGCCGGATGTGCCCTCGGTTCTGGTGGAATTGGGCTATCTGTCCAACGAATATGATGAAAAGCTGCTGGTAACGGATGAATGGCAGGAGCGCATGGCCAAGGCCATGACAGAGGCGATTTACGGTTTTTTCCGGCCGAGACTGGCGCGTCAGGGGCTGGCGCCGTCCCAGTAGCAGGGACGGAAACAACACCAGAGTTGAAGATCCTGACTGGAAATTGCCTCAGCATCGCCATATTGGTGCACGAGGTAGCTGACAGGATATTGGGATAAACGGTGCCGGAGGGTGCCGTCTTAAGCTTTCCGTGTTAGAAACCGGAAACGGCAAGGACGGGAAAAGACGAGCCCGCAGCATGAAATTTTTGGTGAAGTTCTTCGGCTATCTCTTCGGGATTGGTGCGGCCCTTGGCCTGCTGGTGGCAGCAGGCCTGTGGATGTACCTGATGCATCTCGATCAGGACCTGCCTGACTATACGGCTCTCAAAAACTACGAGCCGCCCGTAATGACGCGCGTGCATGCGTCCGACGGCAGCCTGATGGCAGAATATGCCACGGAACGGCGCATGTTCCTGCCGATTCAGGCCATTCCGGACCGGGTGAAACAGGCCTTTGTTGCCGCCGAGGACAAGAACTTCTACACCCATATCGGCGTTGATCCGGAAGGTATCGCCCGTGCGGCGGTCCGCTTTATCCAGAATTACGGGTCCGGCCGCCGTCCGGAAGGGGCGTCCACGATCACGCAGCAGGTCGCCAAGAACTTCCTTCTGACCAATGACCTGTCGATTGTGCGCAAGATCAAGGAAGCGATTCTCGCGCTCCGGATTGAGCAGGCCTATACGAAAGACGAGATTCTCGAACTTTATGTCAACGAGATCTATCTTGGCCTTGGTGCGCATGGCATTGCTGCGGCCGCGCTGATCTATTTCGACAAATCCGTGAACGAGTTGACCCTTGAAGAGGCGGCCTATCTGGCAGCCTTGCCGAAGGCGCCGAACAACTATCATCCGTTCCGGCACAAGAAACGGGCAGTTGCCCGGCGCAACTACGTGATCGACCGCATGGTGGCCGATGGCTATGTCACGCCCGAAGAGGGCGCGGAAGCCAAAGCCAAGCCGCTTGTGGTCAAACCGCGCAAATCCGGCACACGCCTGTTCGCTGCCGAGTATTTTACTGAGGAAGTGCGCCGCGAAGTCGCGTCCATTTATGGGGACAAGCGTCTTTATGAAGGCGGTCTGTCCGTCCGTTCGACCCTTGATCCTAAAATGCAGAAGATCGCGCGCAAGGCGCTGATGGATGGTCTGATCAAATTCGACCATCAGCGCGGCAGCTGGAACGGGCCGATTGACCGGATTTCGCTTGGCGCCGACTGGGGCGTGGACCTTGCCAAGATCGAAGCGCTCAGCGATCTGCCCGAGTGGCAACTGGCGGTCGTGCTGGAAAGCGGCACCGACGAGGCAACGGTTGGCATTCAGCCGAAAAAACTCGTCAGCGGCAAACTGTCTGACGAGCGCACCACGGGCAAACTTTCTCTCGACACCATGAAATGGGCGCGGGTTGACAGGCGCACTCCGAAGGCGGTGTCGGATGTGCTGGCCCCTGGCGATGTGGTTTATGTGCAGGAAAGCCCGGTGGTGCCCGGCACCTATGAATTGCGTCAGATTCCGAAAGTGTCCGGTGCGCTGGTGGCCATGGACCCCTATACGGGCCGTGTTCTGGCCATGGTCGGTGGTTTCAGCTTTGCGCAGAGCGAATTCAACCGGGCGACGCAGGCCTACCGCCAGCCGGGATCTTCCTTCAAGCCGTTCCTCTATGCGGCCGCGCTTGACAATGGCTACACCCCGTCATCGGTGATCATGGATGCGCCCCTGGAAATCAGCCAGGGACCGGGTCTGGGCACGTGGCGGCCGCAAAACTATGGCGGCAAGTTCTATGGCCCGTCGACCCTGCGCACCGGTATCGAGCTGTCGCGGAACGTTATGACCGTGCGTCTGGCGCAGGATATGGGCATGCCGCTGGTCGCCGAATATGCCAAGCGCTTCGGCATTTATGACAATATGCTGCCGGTGCTCTCCATGTCGCTGGGGGCAGGGGAAACGACCGTTCTGCGCATGACAACGGCCTATGCGACCATCGCCAATGGGGGCAAGAAGGTCCGCCCGACCCTGATCGACCGTATTCAGGACCGCTATGGCCGCACCATTTACAAACATGACAGCCGGATCTGTGATGGCTGCACCCAGGATGTCTGGGAAGGCCAGGACGAGCCGACTCTGATCGACAACCGCGAACAGGTGCTTGATCCGATGACCGCCTATCAGATCACCTCCATGATGGAAGGGGTGGTTCAGCGGGGCACGGCAACCTCAGTGCGCGCGGTCGGCCGGCCAGTCGCTGGCAAGACCGGCACCACCAATGACGAGAAGGATGCCTGGTTCATGGGCTTCACGCCCGACCTCGCCGTTGGGGTTTTTGTCGGCTATGACACGCCCAAACCCATGGGGCGCGGGGCAACCGGCGGTCAGGTGGCTGCGCCGATCTTCACAGAATTCGTCAAGGAAGCCCTGGCTGGCAAGCCGCCGGTGGAATTCCGCGTGCCACGCGGGTTGCAGCTGATTGCCATCAACCGCAGAACGGGGCTCCGGGCCGCGCCGGGCTCCCCCGGGGCCATTCTGGAGGCCTTCAAACCCGGTATGGCGCCCAATGACAGCTATGCGGTGATCGACTTTCAGGACTCCATGGGGGTGTCCCATGTTGTGTCCCCGGAAGCCCAGGAAGCGGTGACAGACGGTACCGGCGGGCTTTACTGAGCCCCCTTATTAGCCCCTTGGACCCGGCCCCTCGGGCCGCCAAGGGCCTGAGGTTGCCGGGCAGGCTATTTACCTGGTTTACACCGCCAACCGGCCCGGCTAAATTCCCGCTCCAATTTACGGCCCGGTGCTTCTTGAGGAAGCCGGGCCGCTTCACTTGAAACAAGCGAGGTATCCGATGCGCGCCGAGATGGAAGCCATCGTCGATGAAATCAAGCAGGCCATAAGCCTGCTGAGGAGGCATCTTTGACTGGGATCAGGCTTTGGTCCGTTTGGACGAACTGAACGCGCTTTCCGAAGATCCCGAACTTTGGAACGATCCCTCCAAGGCCCAGAAGCTGATGCGCGAGCGCCAGCAGCTCGATGACGGCATTTCCGGCGTCAAGGAATTGGAACAGGATCTTGCGGATAATATAGAGCTGATCGAACTGGGCGAGATGGAAGATGATGCCTCGGTGATCGGCGAGGCGGAAGAGGCGCTGCGCGGCCTGAAGGACAAGGTCAACACGCTGCAGCTCAATTCGCTTCTGTCCGGGGAAGCAGATGGCAACGACACCTATCTGGAAATCAATTCCGGGGCTGGTGGTACGGAAAGCCAGGACTGGGCGTCCATGTTGCTGCGCATGTACCGCCGTTGGGCCGAACAGCATGGCTTTAAGGTCGAGTTGCTGGAATATAATGACGGCGAAGAAGCAGGCATCAAGTCGGCGACCCTCCTGATCAAGGGCGAAAATGCCTATGGCTGGCTGAAAACCGAATCCGGCGTGCACCGCCTTGTGCGCATTTCGCCTTATGACAGCAACGCCCGGCGGCATACGAGTTTCTCAAGCGCCTGGGTCTATCCGGTGATCGATGATTCCATCGAGATCGATGTCAATGAAAGCGACTGCCGGATCGATACCTACCGGGCCTCCGGCGCCGGTGGGCAGCACGTCAACACGACCGATTCTGCCGTCCGCATCACGCACCAGCCGACGGGTATTGTTGTTCAGTGCCAGTCCGAACGTTCTCAGCACAAGAACCGTGCAACCGCCTGGGGCATGCTGAAGGCACGGCTCTATGAGGCCGAGCTGAAAAAGCGGGAAGAGGCAGCCAACGCTGAAGCCGCGTCCAAGACCGATATTGGCTGGGGCCACCAGATCCGCTCCTACGTGTTGCAGCCCTATCAGCTTGTGAAGGATCTGCGCACGGGGGTGGAAAGCACGTCTCCGGGCGATGTTCTGGATGGGGATCTCGACAAGTTCATGGAAGCAGCCTTGGCTCAGCGGGTCTTTGGCGGCGATGAGGTTGAGGTAAGTGATATCGATTGATAATGATTTTATTTCATGGGCTTCTATGGACTTCTGAAATCAATTTATCAAAAAAGAGAGCGGGGCCGGACGGCCCCGTTTTCACAAAGACATCTCGGACAGTTTCTCGCCTGCTTTCAGGAAATTCGCCGGATCAACCGGCTTTTCGCCGCGGCGGATTTCATAGTGAAGATGCGGGCCGGTGGAACGGCCGGTTGAGCCGACATTGCCAATCAGGTCCCCGGCCAGAACATGGTCGCCTTCCTTCACCTGAAATTTGCTCAGGTGGGCATAGCGGGTGATGAAGCCGTTGGCATGACGGATCTCGATCAAACGGCCATAGCCTCCGTGCCAGCGGGCACTTTTGACGGTGCCGGGTGCCGTCGCATAGATGCGGGCACCATAAGGAGCCTTGAAATCGATCCCCGTGTGCATGGCCAGACGTTTAAGGAACGGATCTACCCTTGGGCCGAACGTGCTGGAAACGGAACTGTTGCGTACAGGGCGTTTGACCGGCAGCCGGAGGGCCGTGAATTTTACCCTGCGAAATGTCTTCAGGGCTTTGTCGGCGCGCTCCAGGCGATTGGGAAAGGTATTCGGGGTTATTGGGGCAAAGGGCCCGCCAATGGCGCTGTCTTTGCGCAACGCCGCGTTCACAGCTGGGCTTATGCTGGCTGTGACGGCCAGAATGTCTTCAATACGGGTTTCCGTGGCAAGGGCAATGGCGTCGACAGCGGCGGTGCTTTCCGCGTCCATCTCGGAAATATTGACCTTCAGGGCGTCAAGCGCAGCCTGTTTTTCAGAGTTTTTTTTTGAGCCCTTTCCAGTTGCCGTCGTCTTGGCTGAGGAACTGCCTGATGTCTGCTGTAAAATGGCAAGTGGATCAGGAGTGCCCGAAGAGCTTTCCCTGAGACCCAGAGCCTTTACCGGCTCAGCTATCAGCTCGCTTTCCCCGCCAATGGCCGAACTGTCGTCCCGGGCGGCGGTCGTGAGACCGCGCGCATCCAGGGACGGCTTGGGAGGCGGCAAGGGGTTGCCGGAACTCAGGTAAATGCCCGCATGCTCGGCGCGGGCCACCAGATCTGCCACGATTGCGTGGCGCTGGTTCAGATCCTGTTGCCGCCGCAGCACATCCATGACCTGGATCTCGACCGTTTCCCGGTCGACCATCTGGCGGCTGGTCAATTTTTCGATCTCGGTTCTTAGCCGGTCGATATGATCCTGATACTCATGAACCAGCTCCGTGCGCTGTGCCGAGGCATCGGCCATCACGTCAGACCGGACGAGGGAATACCCGATCGACCCTGTCACGGCCAGAGTGGCGCTCACACAGGCCAGGGCCCCGCAAATCAGATGCACCGGACGCAGATGATAGGTGGTCCGGGCCGGAGACGGTTTTTCTGCCGCTGGTCTGCCCGCTTGATAAGGTCGCGTCTGTTTCTGCCGCTGGATCATCTTCACTCAGTCACTGGCTGCATTCTGCAAAAAGAACTGAGGATGATTAGAGTTTGGTAAGGTTAATAAATCGTCTGCAACCGCATTAAAATTATCCCGCGAGTGGTGCAAGAGGCTTGTAAAATCCGGAGGTTAGCCCTGCCTCGGAACGGGCGCGGTCATTAAATGGTGGTTTCAGGGCGCCTCTGAAGTGCTTGCGCACGAAACCGTGGAAGGCCGGTTCCGGTCTGATTCCCTGCCGGTCACACAAAAAGCGGAACCATTTGGCGCCAAAGGCAACGTGGTTTTTCTCATCCCTGTAAATGATATCCAGGCACTTGGCGGTGTCTTCATCCCCGATCGCCCGGGCCTTTTCAATCATGGGCGGGGTGATGTCGAGCCCCCGGGCTTCGAGGACCAGCGGGATGATGGCAAGGCGGGCGGCAAGATCATGGCCGGTGTCCTGCGCGGCCTGCCAGAGCCCGTCATGGGCCGGCATGTCCCCATAGGCGGCCTCAAGCTTTGCGAGCCGGTCTTCCAGCATGGAAAAATGTTTGGCTTCTTCCAGCCCGACCCGCACCCAGTCGTCATAATAGGACCGGGGCAGGCGGATATGGGGAAAGCGGCCGATCAGATCCCAGGTCAGGTCGACCGCGTTCAGCTCGATATGTGCCAAAGAATGGATCAGGGCAAGGCGGCCGGCCTTGCCCGTCAGGCTGCGTTTGGGCATGTCACGGGGCGCAAGCAGCTCCGGTTTTGCGGGCCGTCCCGGACGGTCCGGCATGGCGCCGTCTGTTGCCTGTGTTCCCAAAGCGATCTCCCGCTGAAACCAGGCTTTGGAGACTGTATAGGCCAAACGGACCTTTTCGGACGTGTCGGCGGCAGCAACAATGGCGCGGGCGCCCGCCACCAGGGTTGTGGGCGCGGGATCAGGTGAAGACTGGCTCATGGAGGATATTCAGGGCGAGAGGGAGGTGGGATCAGAGGGCGCGGGCGGCGTCAAGAACGGCCTCGGCATGGCCGGGCACCTTCACCTTCCGCCAGATCTTGGCAATGGTGCCATCCTTGTTGACCAGAAAGGTCGAACGCTCCACACCCATATATTTTTTGCCATACATGGATTTTTCGACCCAGACGCCATAGGCCTCAGCCGTTTTGGTGTCCGTATCGGCGCCAAGGCGGATGGTCAGATTGTGCTTGGCAACAAAATTGTCGTGTTTTTTGGCCGAATCCGGGGAAATTCCGATGATAGTGACGCCGAGTTGGCGGAACTCTTCCATCAGTTCGGAGAACGCAATCGCTTCCTTGGTGCAGCCGGGGGTGTTGTCCTTTGGATAGAAATAGACAACAGCCGGTCTGCCTTTCAGGGCGCTCAGGCTCACATTTCCGCCACCTTCGCTCTCCAGATCGAAATCCGGGGCAGGGCTGCCCTCTGCCAATTCGCTCATCTTGCCATCCTTCTGTCAAAGTTTGTGCGTTTTTGCCGGGACCGGCCTCAACTGGGGAGGAGCGGTCGCTTTTGTGACCGCTTTTGACGTATCATAGGACACGCGGCGACTCGTTCAATGCGTGAACACCAAGTACTTGAAAAAGTGCACATCCGAAGCGCCTGACAGACACCGTGTCAGACGGAACTATGGAGCCGATTTGTTTCGACGGTCTGGCAGCAGCAAAAAGTTGAAGAAGCCGCGCAAGGCTTTGCTTCGGCGCAAGAGCGTCTGGCTGGTTACAGCCACGCTGCTGCTCTGCTGCTTTGCCGGTCTTTATAGTCTGTTTTCCTCCGGACCTGTGCGGATTCCGTTTCTGGGAAGTCTGATCGCATCTCAGGGAACCCGAGGACCTGTCACGCTGGCAGTAGATGAGGCACGGGTCGATTTTACTGAACCCGGCGGCATTCAAATCAGTCTTGAGAATGCGGATCTTGAGATTGGCGGGCCGGCCCCTGTCACCATCTCGCTGCCGCAGCTGCTGGTGCAACTGGACCGGGATGCGCTTTTTTCCGGAAAGATCAGGTTTACGACTCTGGTTCTTGATCAGCCGCAAGTCCAGGTAACCTTAAAGGGCGGGCCAGCGAAAGTCCCCAAAATCGGACCGCTTCTGGAAGCGGTGGACCGGACCAGCGATGTGGTGGATGATCAGTTTGCCCGGCGGGGACTGAAATATGTCAGCATCCGCAACGGGTCTTTCGAGCTGAAAGGCGCCATGCCGCGCAGGTTCCCCGGCATCAATGCCAACATCCTAAGAAGCGACAACCGGGTGATCCGCGCCAGCGCCCGTGTGGCCGGGGCCGTTTCGACTTGGCGCTTGCAACTGGTCCGAAGCGCACCGCAAGGCAGCGCGCAAAAGAATATCGGTGTGGTGGTCAATGGCATTACCCTGGCCGAGCTTCTGGGGCCGGACGCGTTGAAGAAACAGGGCAAGGGGCTTGGCCTGCCTGCATCTGCGAAATTGGAAGCGAAACTGGATGGCGAGGGCCATTTCATTTCGGCCAATGCGGTGGCGCGCGTGCGCGACGGCTGGTTTCAATTGGGCCGAACCATTGTTGCTTTTGATGACGCTGCGCTTTCTGTGTTGTTCAGGGCCGGACGGGACGCCATTGAGATCACCCGGTCACATGTCATACGCGGCAAAAGCCGGATTTTCTTCACCGGCCGGGTTGCTCCGGACACGGAGGAGGTCGGCCATTGGAAGATCTCACTGGATTCTGAATTTCCGCAATTCGGGTCGGCCGATATTCCAGAGCCCCCGCAAATGCTGGATGGTGTCAAGGTTGAGGCGCGGTTCGATCCCGTTGAACGGCTTCTGTCTGTCGACCGGTTCGTCATGAAAGCGGGCAAGGCGGTTGCCCAGGGCGTTGCAAGCCTGCAAATTTCGTCTGACGGTCCCTATCTTGCGCTGGCTGCGGAAGGGGAGAATATTCCCGTCGCGCTAGCCAAGCAGGTCTGGCCGATCACGCTGGTGCCGCCTGCGCGCCGATGGATCATCGACAACATCAAGGCGGGTTTCATCAACAAGGTGTCTTATACCGGAGCGATCCGGCCACCAGCCTTCAATCACCGGGACCCGGATGCGGGCTGGTCGGGAAACGACATGCGCATGGACATGACGTTTGAAGGCGGGGCGGTGACACCCTTTGGCAATTTGCCGGAAGTCAGGGGTCTTGCAGGCACCTTGACCGTGAAGGATGAGATCCTGACCGTGGCCGCCAGGGATGGCGTTGCGACCGCCTCAACGGGGGGCGAGGTCACGGTTCCAAAAGGCGTGTTTGAGATTTTTCACCTGCCGCTTCGAGATGGGAAGACCGCGAAGGTCTCCGCCCTGATCAGCGGGACGGCCAATGAACTGGCTGCCGTTGCCGATAGCGATCCGCTGGATGTCCTGGAGCGGGCGGGCTTGAAGCGCGGTGGGGCCACCGGAACCGGCAGCATGGATGTCACGGCAGAATTCCCGCTGGCTCCCGGCATTGCGGTTGAGGATATCGACTGGTCTGTTGCAGGCGAACTCAACGGTTTCACCGATTCCAACCCGATCATGGGCCACACGATTGAAAAGGCTGATGTGAAGATTTCTGCGAATCCCGACCAGGTGGCGATCACCGGAAAAGGCATTCTGGACGGGCTTCAGGCGGATATCGACCTGATCGAACCTTTGGGGAATTCCGGAGTTGCGGGCAAACAGGATGTGGTCGTGTCCGTCACAGCCGATCAGCTGAAAGAAAAGGGTATTGACCTGACGGCCTTCGTCAAGGGGCCTCTGGTGCTGAGCGTCAGCGGCGGCGGGGACGGTCAGCAATTCTCCGTGGACATGAAGCAGAGCGAACTGCGTCTGGAGGCGCTCGGCTGGCTGAAGGCCAAAGGTGTTCCGGCGAAGGCTGTTTTCAAGCTGATTGAGACGAATAAAGGTCAGATGGTGCGCGACTTCCGGCTGACGTCGGAAGGCACGGATGTTGCCGGAAGCTTGCGGTTGTCTGAAAGCGGCGAGCTGGTGGACGCTTCTTTCAGCACATTCCGTTTGCGGGCGGGCGACGACGCTGAAGTGGAACTGCAGCGCACCGGCAGCGGGCGGTACGATATCGTTTTTACCGGCACCTCTTTTGACGGGCGAGGCCTGATCCAGAGCCTGCGCAGTCCGGGGGGCAGCAAGGGCGAGGGCGATTTTTCCGATGGTGCGCGCATCGCGGCGGATATCGACCGGGTCACCGGCTTCAACAATCAGACCATTCAAGGGTTCTCCGGGCGGGTGGAAACCGGACGCAAGGGCTTGCGCACAGCTGATGTCAGCGGGCAGGTCAACGGCCGGTCCAGCTTTGAGTTCAAGGTGACGGAAGAGGGCGACAGCCAGCTGGCCAGCGGCCGGTTTGCCGATACCGGGGCGACGCTAAAATTCCTTGACCTCTATGAGCGCATGGAGGGCGGGAGCGGCGTCTTGAGTGTCGCCATGGCTGATGAGGACAGCTGGGCCGGGGATTTCAAGGTGCGTTCGCTGCGCATCACCGAAGATCCGGCCATCCAGCGCATCCGGCAGCGGGAAAAAGACAACCTGAATCCGGATAGCAGCATCCAGTCCGCGCGCAGCCCGGACGGGTCCGCCAGTTTTGACACAATGGATATCAATTTTTCCCGGGAAGGCGATGTGCTGACGATCATTCGCGGCGCCCTTCAGGGCAATGTGCTGGGCGGCACGGTCAGCGGAACGGTGGATCTCAACAGCCAGACCCTGGCCTTGAGTGGCACCTTTGTACCGATTTATGCGCTCAATAACTTCTTCACCAAGATCCCGCTTCTGGGCTTTGCGCTTGGCGGCAATACGGGTGAAGGGCTGATCGGGGTGACTTACCGCCTGTCCGGCGCGGTCTCCGATCCGGTGCTGACGGTCAATCCGATCTCGGCCATTGCACCGGGGATTTTCCGGCGCATGTTTGAATTTCAGCCGAACGCCAAAAACCGGGGCTGACCCCCAGCCCCTAACCTAAATGTGGCCGCATAGCAAAAGATTGAGCCGACCCCCTTGGTCCAGTGGGGCTTTCGGGGTTCGGACATGTTTCAGAAATCTGAAACAGTTAAGAAACTGCCGCTAGCTGCACGGGAACCGGGCATTCGCCGCGACGTGAACAAACGGCAGCAAAGCGGACGTTGTTGCCGTTCTGCTCAGAGCGTCGGATTACTGCTCTCAGCCCTAAGCGGTCATTTGGTTTCAGCGCAGCCAATCACCGCTCCGAGCCCACTTTGACAGGTGCTGCACCAGGCCTCTGTGACAGCAATGTGCAGAAAGCGGAATTTGCAAAGTTGGATGGCGAACTGCTTGAGTGTGGGACATGCTTGCCTTTCACAGCGGCTGCGCCAAAGTCGGCTTTGACTGAAGGGGCTCTGTTACCAACGGTCGTTTCCCCGCGCTTCGCGGAAAGGCTCTTTTGAGAAGTCATGCTTCCGCTCTTTAGCGATAGGTGTATTTCTGTTATACTGCAACCTTGATCAATAAAAATATTAACGTTCTAATTTTTAGTTTTTGGAGGAAAAAAGTTGAATAGGATTAGCCGACGTAACGTGTTGATCGGTGGTGCTGCAATGGCTTCAGCGCCTTATCTGATGAATGTCGGAGCAAAACAAGCTTCCGCTCAAGGAGTTTCTCGTATTCGGCGCGAGATACATGGTCTTGTTGCGGCAGATGGTACGCCTGCCCCTGATCTCGTTGTCTACATGGATGCAATCACCGAAACTAAGAAAACGTCGCCGCTGCTTTGGGACAAAGTCACCAACTTTCATGATGCTTTTTGCGCTACGGGAGCCGGAAGCAAAGAGGTACATTGGAACTGGCGCTTCATAATGTGGCACCGAGCTTATCTAGCAACCTACGAGCGGATTTTACAGGAGCATTCAGACAAGATCGTGTCACTGCCTTATTGGAATTGGTTCAACTCAGACGGTTTGCCCTCGGCATTTACTATGGGTCCGCTCAATCACCCGGGCAGAAAATTTGGTGAAGGGTCGGAAGGCCCCGGTAGCCCACAAAGACCGATAGTAAATGGCGACCGGGGACGCAATGGAGAGATTAGTAACTACGACACACGAAACGCGTATCATCCAGGTCAGAGCTTTTTTGGTGGAGATTACGATCCATTGAACCGAAGAGCTGGTATGCCTGAGGGTCAGGGACATGCCGGGATTCATAATTGGGTTGGGGGAGATATGGCGAGCCTGAATACCTCCTCGCTCGATCCATGTTTTTATTCGCATCACTCAAATGTTGATCGTATGTTGGAGCTTTGGAAGATAAATAGAGCGCCCGAGGATTGGTTCGTTAGTGCCCCAACGGCATGGAAGGATCAGATTTTTGAGTTTGCATTCGACAATGACCGCATCTATCGATATCGCGCCGCTGACATGGTGGATACTTCAAGAATTGTGGATGTTGATGGTGAAGAGCTTGGTTTCATTTATGACGAAGTTCCGGAGATTGAAACTGATGATCCGTTTTCCGGTCTAGTTGCACTTTCTCAATCAAGCATTGCTGATTCCGCGCTCACACGCATCGAGATGCAAGTATCACCACCATCACAGTCCTTCTCACTCGGTGGACTAGAAGTGTCCAGCGGTCAAGGCGCCACCTCTGCGTTTGAGCTGAGTGAAACAGCGCGCAATATTACTGACAGCTTTATTGCAGATAGCTCGGGTGACAAGCTGAGTGATTTTCAAAGCTTCTCATTCAGCAGAACCGCGCCTCCGACCGCGAGATTAGTGCTGCGTGACATAGTGCTGCCTGGCAAAAATTCACAGGTGAACTTTTTCATAAACGTAGAAGAGCCAGACTTCGATACTTTGAGAGAAGGAAGCCGCTACCTTGGCACCATCAACACAATTCCTACGGACGCGGAAACCGTCACTTATGAGGAATATTCGTTTGAAGCCTCGAATGAGATATTAGATGTCCTTCGGTCGGAAGATAGGATTTTTGTTTCGAGCTTTACCCGGTACCTAGATGACGGGGACGTGGTTCAGATTGGGGAAGTGGAACTTGTTATCGAGTAACCCTTAAGAAGACCAGCGGTTGTTTAAAAACTCTAATGGTGGATTTTGAGCAAAAGAGCTGGTCCAGCCGGGTTGGTTGGTTCTAGCGGCGTGGTTTTTAAGCACGGAGAGGAATTTTACTTTAAAATCCAGCCGCGGAACTTCCCTCTCCACTGCTTGAACTTGAGAATCTGAAAGCTCTTCAGGTCTCGGGCCAACTACATCTTGTCGAGCCCCATGCATTACGAATTCTATGTCTGGACCGCGATCACGTGCTCTGCCCGCATGTAACAATATAGCTTGGTAGACATTTTCTGCACGACGATCCGAAAGGCCTGCTGCTCGGGCAAAAGCAGCGGCAAACTCAGCAGAATTTTCTTCGAAAGTCCTGTCAGGATTTCCGGGATAGGTTGGTGTTAGACAAAGATCGTGGAGTATCGATGCATGAAAAACGACATCAACATCGACATCCAACCCTCTTCTTTGTGCGTCCATCATCCCCAAAACAAAGGTTCTAAGACAGTGATTAAACACTGTTCGGGGAGCGGCTTCGAACATGATATGCGCTGCGTCTCGTGCAAGATGAGTGCTTGGCAGATTAATCTCTAAAATGCTGTCAGGTAGAGTAAAATCACGACTGCGAGTTGACTCAGAAAAGGATAGCGAACCAGATGCCAAAAAAGCAGGAGCCGCCATCATAAATGAGCGTCGGGTTAGACTGCATCTGTGAAGTAAGCACAAAGATTTTAACCTCTCTCTTGACCTGTTTGGCTTCCCGGAAAGTTATCGTCCATTCCTTGTTTTGCGTCGATCAGACTATAGCAAATTTTCCATCAGATGTTTGATCTCATCTTCTCTAAGCACACTGTCCCAAATTTGGACGTCGTCGATTTGCCCCTTCCAAAACGACATAGTCTCGTAGGCCCCAATGCGGTCCGGATTTACATGGTTTCCAACGTCACCTGCCGGGAACGCCTCCGATATCAAGTTCGCGTTTTCATAAATCTTTAAGCTTTTCGTATCGCTGTCTAAAGTGACTGCCCAGTGAGTCCATGTGTCTGTCTCTATCGGTTCGCCGGTGTCAGTCCAACGGCCATCCGCCCCCGATTTTCCATGTATAACTCGGACTGTGCCAACCCACACAAGAAGGCCATGTCCTCCTCCCGTATCGCCAGCAGTCATGATGTTGGCCCCACCAACATTGTCTTCGTCAAACCGAGCCCAGGCCAACTTCGAATATGAACCGTTTTCTGGCATTGGGTTTCCGACCGTGACGTAGTCGCCAGATCCATCGAGCTAGAGGTAACCACCACCATTCTCTCTTTTGATGTCAGCGGAATGTCCAATTTTCGCCTCACCCATTGGCGTTCCATTGAAGTAGTCGGCTTCATCCGTAAAATCTTCGTCAAAAGTCCAGCGAGCAATTTGCTCGGCATGGACAGGTATGGGCATCACAATCGATACAAGAATGCCGTAAAAAGGGTACCGGTGCGTGTAATACCTCCAATTCCTTAGATTTTAAATCAGATGCCTATGCGCAACTAGGGCCTTAAGATGGAAAGAATGGCACTATAAAAGTATCGCCATCATATGTGATCGTGATGCCGTAAGGGCATTCATCAAAATCACTATCCTCATAGACCACCGGCGTAAGCATGAGGACTTGATTGACGTTCCCAGCCGGCGGAGTTGCTTCCATGTTCATGGAAAATGAAGTTGGTGCATTAGGTTGATCTGAAGCCTCGACCAAAGTTATTTGGTAACCTGGCGTTGGTGCTAAGAAGTGACCAGTTATGAGAAGCCCACTGCATCCGGTTCCATCAGAAACATAGGTCGCTTTGAAGCTTTCATGTACTGGACCAATCTCTTGAGAAATTGCTGGGCTTGCAACCACTGCTGCAAAAATACCTATTGCGAGTCTAAATCTCATCATTTTTATACTCCTGAAAAATGTGATACTAGACTAACACTTATCTAGCGTTGTGTCACTCTTTCGCACGTCAATAGTACTCGGCTCAAGCCGATGTGGGTATAAACGGTCGTTTTCGTCACTGGCGGAAAGGCCAAGGCAAGTATTGAAGAGTTTTGCGCCACAAGCCCTTGGTGAAACTCGGTTTGATTTTGGCACTTTTTTGGCCACAGCACGAGAAACCGACATTGCTCCACGGTGCAGCATCCAGTAATTTGGGCTCAAAGCTGACCTTAACCGCAGACTGATCGCACGTCCCGTTGGGCCGGAAGCGGCTGCGGGCCTAGCTGGCGTGAATGTCTGCCTCGCTAAACGCCGGAGCCGATTTACTTGCAACCACACTTAGGTTAGGGGCCGACCCCGGCTATGTCTTTTCTACATTAAGGTTTTTTGCGGTTGCCCGTTTGCGTCAGGCTTATTCGGGTTTCAGCAAGACATGCTTTTTCTTGCCAAGGGACAGCTTGACCACGCCGTCGCTGCCGATATCGGCAAGGGTAAGCAGGCGTTTGTCATTCTGTTCGCCCTTGTCGTTGATCCGCACAGCACCGCCCTTGATATTGCGGCGGACATCCCCGTTGGAGGCACACAGGCCAGCGGTCACAAAGGCGGACAAGACACCCAGACCGGCTTCCAGATCCGCCCGGGCAACCGTGACGGTCGGCAGGCCTTCTGCGGACTGACCTTCCTCAAAGGCCTTGCGGGCGGTTTCAGCCGCCTCGTCTGCCTTGGCGCGGCCATGGATCATGGCGGTGGCTTCGGTTGCCAGGATCTTCTTGGCGTCGTTGATTTCAGAGCCTTCAAGGGCGGCAAGGCGGGCGATCTCGTCCATGGGCAGAACGGTGAAGAGTTTCAGGAAACGCTCGATATCGGCGTCTTCCGTGTTGCGCCAGAACTGCCAGTAGTCATAGGCGGAGAGCTGATCCTCGTTCAGCCAGACGGCCCCGGCTGCGGTCTTGCCCATCTTGGCCCCGGACGCGGTGGTCAGAAGGGGTGAGGTCAGGGCATAGGCGTCCTTTTCCTCCAGGCGGCGCACCAGATCGGTACCGGACAGGATGTTGCCCCACTGGTCGGAGCCGCCCATCTGCAGCCGGCAGCCCGTGCGCCGGTAGAGTTCCAGATAATCATAGCCCTGCAGCAGCATGTAGTTGAATTCCAGGAAGGACAGGTGCTGCTCCCGCTCCAGGCGCAGACGGACCGCATCGCGCTGGATCATCTGGTTGACGGAAAAGTGGCGGCCGATGTCCCTCAGGAAGTCCACATAGTTGAGCTGCATGAGCCAGTCCGCATTGTCGACCATAAGGGCATCGCCCGGACCGTCGCCGAAGGTCAGCAGTTTTTCGAACACCTTGAAGATGCCTGCCTTGTTCTCCTCAATGGCCTCTTCGCTGAGGATCTTGCGGCTTTCATCCTTGCCGGTCGGGTCGCCGACCCTTGTGGTGCCACCGCCCATGAGCGCAATCGGCCGGTGTCCGGTCTTCTGGAACCAGTGCAGCATCATGATCTGGACAAGTGAGCCTGCATGAAGGCTCGGGGCGGTGCAGTCAAAACCGATATAGGCGGTCACGGTTTCCTTCGCGCAAAGCGCATCCAGTCCTTTGAGGTCGGAAATCTGATGAATGAACCCGCGCTCCGAGAGAATGTTCAGGAAATCCGATTTGAACTCACGCATAGTGTCTGCCCGTGCCTGTTGTCTTGTATCTTGCCTGCCCGGCCTGTCTGCGGACGTGCTCTCCAGCCTCTTTTTCAAGGCGATCTTCCCATGGAAGGCTGCCCGCAACCCGGGAGCATCGGCTGATCTAGCCTGTGTCCGGGGCGTTGTAAATTGCGGAAGCTGCGAAAAGTGGCAGGAGAGCCGCCGCCAGAGCAGGTTGCTTGAGGGTGGTCGCGTTCCGGGCAGGGGGGCGCCCGGGCTTTTCCCCGCAATCTGACCAAGCGTGATTGCAATCACAGCCCGCGTTGCCGCTGCGGCTTAGGGTTCTCTCATCAGCAAGGAACTGCTGACACCCACTTTGAGAGGACCAGTCATGTTTCGTAAATTTGCTATCGCCGCCGTGACCGTGGCCACCGTTGCAACCGCCGCCGTCAGCCTCGCACCGGCCGAGGCCCATGCCAAGAACCGCGCTGGTGCAGTTGCCGCCGGTGCCATTATCGGCCTTGCCGCCGGTGCCATCATTGCCTCCCAGGCCCGTCAGCCGCGCTATTACCAGCCGGTCCGCTGCCACAACAAACCGGTGCGCCGCTGGGATCCCTACTACCGTCAGTATGTGGTCGTTGGCTACCGTCGGGTCTGTTACTAAGATCAAGCGGAAGTCCAAGTCTCCCGAACGAAGGCCCTCCCAAGCGAGGGCCTTTCGTTTTGATTAGGAAAATTGACGAGGAATTGGGCCTCAAAGACCCCTCTTTTGCAAGTTTTTCGGCTGCGATGTCGGGTTTCGTCATTCTGACACATATCCTTCATCTCTCCAGATCCCGAATTTGTTACCAAGCTGCCCAGTTGGAGGCAGCCATGAACGCAATTTCCGTCAGCAAGCTTTCAAAGACCTTTGGCGCTGGAAACCGTGCGCTGGACGATGTCTGTCTGGAGGTTGCCGAAGGCGAATTCGTCGCCCTTATCGGAGCGTCCGGCTCCGGCAAATCCACGCTTATCCGCCACGTCTCCGGCCTGATCGCAGGCGACCGGGAGCCCGGCTGCTGCACGGTCACCGTGTCTGGTGCCAAGGTTCAGGATGCGGGCAAAGTCTCCGGCAATATTGCATCGACGCGCACCTCTGTCGGCGTCGTGTTCCAGCAGTTCAATCTTGTTCCGCGTCTCAGTGTTCTCACGAATGTCCTTGCCGGGTTTTTGGGCAAGGTGCCCACCTGGCGGGGAATGCTCGGCTTGTTTACCGCGGCTGAAAAGCAGCAGGCCATGCGCGCCCTGCACCGGGTAGGGATTGCCCACGCGGCGCGCCAGCGCGCCGTGACACTGTCCGGCGGTCAGCAGCAGCGCGCCGCGATTGCACGCACGCTGGTCCAGGGCGCAAAGATCATCCTGGCCGACGAGCCGATTGCCTCTCTGGATCCGGCGTCCGCAAAGCGGGTCATGGGTATTCTGGCGCGCATCAACGAAGAAGACGGGACAACTATTCTCGTTTCCCTGCATCAGGTCGAATATGCTCGCAGATACTGCAAGCGCACCATCGCGATGCGGGCGGGCAAGATCGTCTATGACGGCCCCAGCCATGCGCTGACGACACAATTTCTCCGTGAGATTTACGGCGAGGCGAGCGAGGAACTTGTTCTGCCCGATGCCGACGACTTCGGGACCACGCCACTGTCGGCAACGGCCTGATACACCCCGTGGGAGACACGACATGAAACTGATTGCGCGTATCGCTGCGTCTGCAGCCCTTCTGGCGAGCCTTGCCGCTCCGGCTCTGGCCGACCGTGAAAACCCGAAAGAACTCCACTTTGGCATTCTGTCGACTGAATCCAGCTCGGCCCAGCGGGAAAAGTGGGGTCCCTTCCTGAAGGCGATGGAAGATTCCATCGGCATGCCGGTGAAGCCGTTTTTTGCCGCCGACTATGCCGGTGTCATCGAAGGCATGCGCTTCGACAAGGTCGACGTTGTCTGGTACGGCAACAAATCCGCTATGGTCGCAGTCGACCGCGCGGGCGCTGAAATCTTCGCGCAGACCACCGAAGCGACCGGTGACCGGGGCTACTGGTCCGTCATGGTGACGCACAAGGATTCCGGTCTGACCTATGAAGATGTCATGAAATGCGGCAAGGATCTGAATTTCGGCATCGGGGATCCGAATTCCACCTCCGGCTTTCTGGTTCCGTCCACCTTCATCTTCGCCAAGGAAGGCGTAAACCCGAAGGATTGTTTCAAGACCGTACGCAATGCCAATCACGAAACCAATTTGATTTCGGTGGCCACGAAACAGGTGGATGCGGCCGTTGCTTCTTCCACCGGCATGTATTCGCGCCTGAAGAACGCCAAGCCGGAACTGTTTGCCGAGCTGAAGGAAATCTGGCGGTCGCCGCTGATCGCCTCCGACCCGATGGCCTGGCGTCCGGAGCTGGACGAAAAGATCAAGGCGCAGATCATGTATTTCTTCATGACCTATGGCCGTCAGGGAACGGATGAAGAAGTGGCGAAAGCCCGCGAAAATCTGGCCATGATCGACATGGGCCCGTTCATTCCCTCTTCCAATGCGCAGCTGTGGCCTTTCTACGAGATGGACCAGATCCGTCAGCGCATGTCCATCGAAGGTGATGACACCTATTCCGACGACGAGCGCACCAAAAAGGTCATGGAAATCAACACCAGGATCGAAGAAATCCGCGCCGCTGCCACCGCCCGTCCGCGCAAGTAAGACTGTTTGACACCCGGCCGGCGCGAGGGGGTTCCCTCGCGCCGGTGGGGTCCTCCAACGGAAGCCAAGCCCATGTCCTCTACTGCCGATCTGGTTCCCAAAGCCGAGCCTGAGTTGCGTGTGCCGGGCCGCGACACCCAGGAAAAGATCTTCGATCTTCTGATCTGGGGCGGCCTGATCGTTATGCTTGTCTGGAGCTTCAAGCCAGCGGACATGCACCGGCTGGGCGAGATTCTGACCGGCGGTGGCAACATGGCCTTGCTGCTGGAAGATTTTCTGGAGCCCAATTTCCGCTACTGGCACAGTTATTTTGATCTGATGCTCGAGACAGTCCAGATGGCTGTCTGGGGCTCGTTCCTGTCCGTGCTTCTTGCCATTCCATTCGGCCTGTTGTCGTCGTCCAACATCGCTCCGGTCTGGATCGTGTTTCCGGTCAGGCGGCTTATGGATGCCTTCCGTGCAATCAATGAGCTGGTGTTTGCGCTGATTTTTGTTGCCGCTGTCGGTCTGGGGCCGCTTGCCGGTGTGCTGGCGCTCACGATCCACACGACAGGAACCTTGGCAAAACTTTTTTCCGAGGCGGTCGAGGCGATTGATCCCCGGCCCGTGGAAGGCATCAAGGCGACCGGCGCTCCGGTCATTCAGGAGGTTGTCTATGGGGTCGTTCCGCAGGTTCTGCCACTCTGGATTTCCTATTCGCTCTACCGGTTTGAAGCCAATGTCCGCTCCGCAACGGTTCTCGGCATTGTCGGGGCCGGCGGGATCGGAATGTCCCTGTCCGAGGCGCTGCGGGGGTTCGACTATTCGGCTGGGGCGGCGATCCTGCTGATCATTCTCGTCACGGTTTCAATCCTCGACATTTTCGGATCCTTGTTGCGCAAGGTGGTGATTGACGGCACGGATCACGGGCGCTTTGCGGGCTACTTTCTGTTTCTGGTGCTGGCCGTCATCGCGTTGGAGCTGCTCTTGGCCCGCACATGAGGCCTGGCGGGCTTGCTCTTGGTGCCTCGCTTTCCGGTCCGGCTTTCAAGCTTGTGTGCATCTGAGCAATAGACTTTCATGAGGCCCGTTCGAATCTCTTTCAACGGGTTATCTCATGCCGACAGCACCACAGTCTCCCGCCCGCGCCCATGACCTTTTATGTGGTGATCTTCAACCGGGCCCGCGCAACGCGCTGAGCGATGTTGCCGGGGTTACTGTTGGGCACAGGACGGTGGTGGAGGGGGCTCTCAGAACCGGGGTTACGGCCATTCTGCCCCATTCCGGCAATCTCTTTTTGGAAAAAGTGCCCGCCGCCGTGGATGTCATCAACGGCTTTGGCAAAAGTGCCGGACTGGTTCAGGTGGAGGAGCTCGGCACGCTGGAAACGCCGATCCTGCTGACAAATACGTTTGGGGTCGGAACCGGCATCAATGCGCTTGTGCGCCGGGAGCTGGCCATAAACCCGGAAATCGACCGCTCGGGGGGCACCGTCAATCCGGTGGTGATGGAATGCAATGACGGCTATTTGAGCGATATTTGCGCGCTCGCCCTGACAGAAGACGATGCCAATGCCGCGCTTGAGGCTGCGGGCCCCGATTTTGAGCAGGGCAGTGTCGGGGCCGGAACCGGCATGAGCGCCTTCGGCTTCAAGGGCGGCATTGGCTCGGCCTCGCGGGTGTTAAAGCTGGACGGGCGCGCTTTCACGCTTGGCACGTTGGTGCAGGCCAATTTTGGCCGGCCCGGAGACCTGATCCTTCCCGATGGACGCAACCCCCATCCCAAATCGCCAGGCCAGACGGAGGAGCGTGGCTCCGTGATTGTCGTGATGGCAACGGATGTGCCTTTGGAAAGCCGGCAGCTGAAACGTGTCGCCCGGCGGGCGGCTGCGGGGCTGGGGCGCCTCGGCGCGTTTTATGGCCATGGCAGCGGCGATATCTCGCTTGCCTTTTCGACGGCGGACCGGCTGCCACATCATTGCGAAAGCGCTTTTATGGCGCGTGAGATCCTGCAGGAAGACCGGATCGACACGCTTTTCAAGGCTGCAGCAGAAACGACCCAGGAAGCGGTGCTCAACGCCATGATTGCCTCCCCGCCCATGCGCGGCCACAAACGCCGCAAACGGCCGTCTCTGGCGGACTGGCTGACGCAATGAGGCGCTCAAACTGCGGCGGAAGGGCTGGAAGGAAACCTTTCAGGCCCAGCCGCCTCTCAACAGTCTTTGCAATCTATGATATAATAGTTGTTATTTTTAACTTTTGGTCGTGGGTTGTCTTTTTAGACGCTTTTGCTGTTTCGGCCGTTTATTCTTGAGGAATGCGCGATGGCGAAAAAAGGGTCCATAGTTTTTGAAACTGTTTTTTCAGATGAGCTCAAAGACGTGGTTGAACGTCGGAAGAATCAAAGTTTGCCTTTTGACGCTGTCTGGAGACCAGGAAAGAACTCTGATGCCGGCAGCGAGGAGGTGCTTCCCTCGGTTGCGCGTGGACTGATCGGCCTGTCTCTTTCTGGCGGTGGGATTCGGTCTGCGGCCTTTTGCCTTGGCGTTCTGCAGGCGCTTGAGGCAAAATGGCAGATCATCAAGCGTTTGGATTACCTTTCAACGGTTTCGGGTGGGGGCTATTTGGGCAGCTCTGTTGCTGTGGGAATGAGTGAGGGCGAAGGAAAGTTTCCGTTTCCAAGTGATTTGGGAGGTGAGGAGGATCCACGCGTTGGGCATTTGAGAGACTATTCAAACTATTTGGTTGCGGGAAAATTTCGCAATATTCTGGAAGCGATTGGTGCGGTTTTTATTGGTTTGATTGCAAATGCTATGCTGGTGCTTCCCTGCTTGCTGATGTTTGCAGCTCTTACTATAGCGCTCAATCCAACTCAGAGGTCTCTTTCTGAACCGTCAGTTGATCTGGGCAGCTGGAACATTTTTGGTCTCTCCGGAAATTTCGTCCTGACGGTCTATGTCGCACTTGCCGCAGCAGTTGCGGCAATCCTGCTGATTGTACTTTGGGCTCTGAATGACAAGGAAAGTGCGGTTTCCAGAGGACAGCGGCGGAAATGGTCTGGAGCGCTCCTGCTGCTGCCGGTCTTTGTCTTTTCCTTTCAGGCGCAGCCGGTGGTGCTCGACTGGTACTGGCAACAGACATCCGATGGCACCCTTGGACTGGCTTGGATGAAGTCAAATCTGACGGCTGCGCTTGGGGCGCTCAGTGCTGTGTTTGCAGCCGGCGGGAGCTGGATCAGCAAACTTGTAAAAGCGGGAGAAGACGGCAGCGGTCGAGGTGCTTTGATTGCCAAGGTGCTTGGAAAGACACTTTATGTTGCAGCCGGGCTTATCGTTCCCGTGTTCTTGTGGCTGGTCTATTTGAACTTGTCAAACTGGGGCATTTTGGATGATCAAGGGCACTACTCTGCGGCGCCTGCATGGCTACAGAGCCTATATTCTCAAATCGCAGAGACGGCCGTTGCACCTGCCTGTTGTGTATCTTTAGCCAATCTTGGCGTCTGGATAAGCTACGGTCTTCTGGCGATTGTCCTGATCCCTGTTGCCTTCCTGATCCCACCCAATGCGTATACCCTCTACTTTCTGTATCGGGACCGGTTGGCGAAAGGCTTTATCGGGGCCCATGACGGTGCGGGGGCAGGCGGTGCAAGTCGGCGGAAATTCGCGCTGAGTGCGCTCAGGCACGAGTATTGTCCTGCGCTTCTGATCAACACAGCCCTCAACATTCAGGGCGACAGAAAGCTCAATCAGAGGAGGCGGCATGCGGATTTTTTTACATTCAGCCGAGGGTATTGCGGCAGCACTTCCACTGGATATTGCGAGACCAGCCAGTTGGAACGTTTGGATCGGGAGTTAGATGTTGCCACAGCGATGGCGATATCTGGTGCTGCGGCGTCTGCCAACATGGGCAACAAGACAAAGTGGTATCTGGTTTTCAGCCTTGCAATTCTCAACATCCGTCTTGGGTATTGGCTGCCGAACCCCATGTGGGTGCAAGACATTTTTGAGGCCTCCTTCTGGCAGCGGTTGCTTCTGAAAATACCGGGAAGCTTTGTTTGGTTTTATATTGAGGTGCTGGGTTTGCTGAAAGCAAATTATGCCCGCGTCTATCTGAGTGACGGCGGCCATATTGAGAATCTTGGTGTCTACGAGCTGATCAAGCGCAAGTGCAAGATCATCATTGTAGTTGACGGTGAGGCCGATGGCGCGATGAACATGTCGTCCTTCGTGAAACTCCAGCAATATATTCGGATCGATATGGGCGTTCGCATCGAGATGGATTGGGATCAAATTCGCACGGCTACACTGTCCTACGACGATCGAAAGCCACAGGATGTGGTCCCGCATTGTGCCATTGGCATCATTCATTACTCCGGCGGCGATGAAGACGGTTGTGAGCCCGAGCAAGGCATTCTGATTTATGTAAAATCATCGGTAACCGGCGACGAAAACGATTATATTCGCGACTACAGACGGCGCCATCCCGATTTTCCGCATCAGTCCACTGGCGATCAGTTCTTTTCAGAAGAGCAGTTTGAGGTTTACCGGGCCTTGGGATTTCATGCCGCAGGTGGATTGTTTAACGGCGAGGGCGCTGTCCAAGGACTGAGGAATGGAAACGGGGGGTTCCATACATTCGTGGAGGACGGGTTGAGATCTAGCCTCGGGATAGATCCAAAGATCAATTGGGTATGATGCATTCTTGCGTCTTGAGCGCGATTGGATTGCAGCAAAGCCGGTTGCCGTGGCAGCTTCGCTGATTGCACGGAGGTTTTTGGCGATTCCAGTGCTCTTTGGCAACTATTGAGAACCCAAACAAAAACCCCGGCCGGTTGGCCGGGGTTTCGGTTCGCCTAGGAGCGGAGGCTCTTAGACGGAGTAGTACATGTCGAATTCGACCGGATGCGGGGTCATTTCGTAGCGCTCGACTTCTTCCATTTTCAGCTCGATGTAAGCGTCGATCTGGTCGTCGTCGAAGACACCGCCGGATTTCAGGAACTCGCGGTCCGCATCCAGGCTTTCAAGGGCTTCGCGCAGGGAGCCGCAAACCGTCGGGATCTCGGCCAGCTCTTCCGCCGGCAGATCGTAGAGGTTCTTGTCCATGGCATCGCCCGGATGGATCTTGTTCTTGATACCGTCAAGTCCAGCCATCAGGAGCGCGGAGAAGCACAGATACGGGTTGGCGGTCGGATCCGGGAAGCGGACCTCGATACGCTTCGCCTTCGGAGACGACGTGAACGGAATGCGGCAGGATGCAGACCGGTTGCGCGAGGAATAGGCCAGAAGGACCGGAGCCTCATAGCCCGGCACCAGACGCTTGTAGGAGTTGGTGGACGGGTTGGTGAAGGCGTTCAGGGCCTTGGCGTGCTTCAGGATACCGCCGATATAGTGGAGGCAGGTCTCGGAGAGGTCTGCATACTGGTTGCCGGCAAAGGTCGGCTCACCGTCTTTCCAGATCGACTGGTGGCAGTGCATGCCGGTGCCGTTGTCACCGAAGACCGGCTTCGGCATGAAGGTGGAGGTTTTGCCGTAGGCGTGGGCCACCTGGTGAACGACGTATTTGTAGACCTGCATATTGTCAGCGCAGCGGGTCAGGGTGTCGAACTTCATGCCAAGCTCGTGCTGGGCAGCTGCCACTTCGTGGTGGTGCTTTTCGGTCGGTACGCCCATTTCGCCCATCACGGACAGCATTTCGGAGCGGATATCCTGCGCGCTGTCGACCGGCGGAACCGGGAAGTAGCCGCCCTTGGTGCGCGGACGGTGACCGAGGTTGCCGGTTTCATATTCGGAGCCCATGTTGGACGGCAGTTCGGAGCTGTCCAGGATGAAGCCGGTGTTGTACGGATCTGCGGTGAAACGCACGTCGTCGAACATGAAGAATTCGGCTTCCGGGCCGAAATAGATGGTGTCGCCGAAGCCGCCGGATTTCACATAGGCTTCCGCTTTCTTCGCGGTCATGCGCGGGTCGCGGTTGTAGCCTTCGCCGGTGATCGGGTCGACGATGTCACAGAAGATTGCCATGGTGGACTGGGCGAAGAACGGATCCATATGGGCCGTTTCCGGGTCCAGGATCAGCATCATGTCGGACTCGTTGATCGCTTTCCAGCCGGCAATGGACGAGCCGTCGAAAGCAACGCCTTCGGCGAACATGTCTTCGTCTACAAGTGCAGAATCCATGGTGACGTGCTGCATCTTGCCGCGCGGGTCAGTAAAGCGCAGGTCGACGAATTTAACGTCCTTTTCCTGAATTTCCTTCAGGACGTCAGCGGCAGTGGTCATTATGTCCATCCCTTTGATTATCTTGTGAACGGTTGGGTTTCAGTCCGGGCCTTCACAGACCAGATCTTTGCTCAGTGATCAAGCCCGGGGTTCTGGTCACCGGCGGATGCCGGAATTGGGTGGGTCAGATTGCGTCGATGCCGGATTCACCGGTCCGGATGCGGACGGCTTCTTCAATGTTTGACACAAAGATCTTGCCGTCGCCAATGCGACCTGTTTGCGCGGCGGAGCGGATGGCGTCAACTGCTTTTTCGACCATCTCGTCACCAAGCACGATTTCGACTTTCACCTTCGGCAGAAAGTCGACGACATATTCAGCGCCGCGATAGAGTTCCGTGTGGCCCTTCTGACGGCCAAAGCCCTTGGCTTCGGTCACGGTGATGCCCTGAAGGCCGACTTCCTGCAAAGCCTCTTTGACCTCATCCAGTTTGAAGGGCTTGATGATCGCTTCGATCTTTTTCATCACCTTGTGTCTCTCTCCACGTAACAGGCCGGAAATCTCGGCAGGCTCTTTTTATGCCGCGGTGCCAGGGTGCACAGACCAGGTCACATGCGGGAATAGATGCTGCCTTATT
The DNA here is from genome assembly GCF_056161025.1 of Roseibium sp. AWQ4_254. NCBI lineage: Bacteria > Pseudomonadati > Pseudomonadota > Alphaproteobacteria > Hyphomicrobiales > Stappiaceae > Roseibium > Roseibium sp. AWQ4_254. Next base: position 2,317 of record NZ_JBSWYH010000012.1, on the reverse strand, counting down.
TGCATGATGCATGCCAAATAGCTGGCGCGGCTTAAAAAATCTCCCGAGGCCGGGAAAGCAGCCAATAAAAGCGGCAGGCGCCGCAGGCTGCTTCGAGCCCGCGCCTCTCCAAATCGAAAATATTGATTAATAAATAAGCATACTGCCTAAAAAATGGACATAATTGATGGCCGCCTTGCCGGTGCATGTCCACTGGGCCTAAAACCGTGAAGACATTAGCTGATGGGAAAAGAGGCGGGGTGCGCGCATAAATGGCAAGTGGGGCTGACAAGACGCAAGCGGTTCTTTTGACGCCGGCTGAGATGGGGGAGGCGGACCGGTTGACGATTGCCCGCGGCATTCCCGGCATCGATCTGATGGAGCGGGCGGGCGAAGCTGTCGCGTGCGTGGCGCAGGCGATGGTGCCGGACAAAGGCGCGGTTCTGGTTCTGTGTGGTCCTGGCAACAATGGTGGCGACGGCTTCGTGGCGGCCCGCCTTTTGGCGTCTGCCGGCCATCGGGTAGCGCTTACCCTTTTAAAGGACCCGGCCGGGCTGACAGGCGATGCGCGTTCCGCTTTTGAGCGCATGGGCGCGGATCTGTGCACCCGCAGCTTGCTTGCCCTTTCTGAGGGGGTGGCTCCAGGAGAGGCTGGCGCAGCAGTCGAGGGCGATCTTGTCGCGCGCGCGTGTCATGCAAGCCTGAAGTCGGTAGATCTCGTGATCGACGCCCTGTTTGGTGCCGGGCTCGACCGGCCCCTGGCCGGACCGGTGCGCGCGCTTGCTGAAGCGGTGAATGCGGCCGGTAAGCCGGTTCTGGCGGTCGATTTGCCGTCAGGTCTTCATGGGCAAACCGGTGCGATCCTCGGGGAGGCGGTCAAAGCGTGCGCGACTGTTACCTTTTTCCGGAAAAAACCGGGACATGTGCTTTTCCCGGGACGAAGGCTGTGCGGGACGGTGGAGGTCGCGCAGATCGGAATTCAGCCGGACGTGCTCGATCAGATCGCGCCCGACCAGTTTGAAAATGGTCCGGAGCTTTGGGGGGCGGCCTGGCCGCAACCGGCTGAGGAGGGCCATAAATATCAAAAAGGCCATGCGGTGGTCTTCGGAGGCCCGATGGCCTCTACCGGCGCGGCACGGCTTGCGGCCGGTGCGGCCTTGCGGGCGGGGGCTGGGTTGGTGAGCCTGGCATCGCCGCCGGGCGCTATGATGGTCAATGCCTGTCACCTGACCGCCATCATGCTGAAAAAGGTCGCGGGCGTGGACGGGATCAGAGACCTTCTTGCTGACCGGCGGCTGAATGCGGTGCTGATTGGGCCTGGTTATGGTGTGGGACCGGACACCTGCGCGGCTGTCCATGCGCTCCTCACGGCCGGGCGGGCCTGTGTCCTGGATGCGGATGCGCTCACGAGTTTTGAGGTGGCGCCGGAGGATCTGTTCTGCCAGATCAAGGCCGCCGCTGCGTCGGTGCTGTTAACGCCCCATGAAGGGGAGTTCGCCCGGCTTTTCCCGGACCTCGGCGCCTCCTGCCATGGCGGGTCCAAGCTGGAAAGGGCCAGGCTTGCTGCAGACCGTTCAGGTGCCTGCGTTGTCTTGAAAGGGCCGGATACGGTGATCGCAGCCCCGGACGGGCGCGCGGCCATCAACACCAATGCGCCGCCCTTTTTGGCAACGGCGGGGTCTGGCGACGTGCTTGCAGGCCTTGCCACGGGGCTGCTTGCCCAGGACGTGCCAGGCTTTGAGGCGGCCTGTCAGGCGGTCTGGCTCCATGGAGAGGCGGGCCGGGAAGCCGGACCGGGCCTGATTGCAGAAGATCTGGCGGAGGCGCTCAGGTCAGTTGTGCGCGCGCTTGTCCGGGCGCTTGTGGACAAGGATGCCGGGGCAGGGTGCTGACGCCGCTTTTTCCTTTGACGGGAAAATCAGCAATGCTATAGAGGCCCCGCTTTGACCGCAGGCTGTTCGGCCTGTGTGATGCGGATGTGGTGAAATTGGCAGACACGCCAGATTTAGGTTCTGGTGCCGCAAGGCGTGGGGGTTCAAGTCCCTCCATCCGCACCATTTTTGATTTCAGCCCCATGTATCCCTGCTTAGGTTTTGAACGGCAGGAATATTTGGGGTGTTCTAGCCCCCTCAAATCGGTGGTATGTGAAGCGCTCTGAGAAGGCCAGTCTGAGGACGGTTCTCTTGAGGGTAATGTTGCCGGTTTCCCATATATTATAAGGGTTTGCGAGGAACTTGAGCGAGAGTTCTAGAGCATTTCCCAAAAAGTCTGAATCGTCTTGGGTTCCCTTTTGTGGTGAATAGTGATTCAAGCTGAGGGCTGGACAAGGAGGCCAGCC